>CAZXQV010000001.1:0-39033 GCA_964643195.1 uncultured bacterium
ACTACCACCCCCACGGTGAGCAGGTGATCTATCCGACACTTGTGCGTATGGCGCAGGATTGGTCGATGCGTTACTCGCTGATCGACGGTCAGGGTAACTTTGGATCGATTGACGGAGATCCTCCAGCTGCGATGCGTTATACGGAAGCGCGTCTGCGAGGTAGCGCTCTCCAATTGATGGAAGATCTCGATAAAGAAACTGTCGACATGATTCCCAACTACGATGAGACCAAGAGTGAACCAACAGTTTTTCCTGCCAAATTTCCCAATCTCTTGTGCAATGGTTCTTCTGGTATTGCTGTTGGTATGGCTACCAACATCCCTCCTCACAATTTGAATGAACTGATTGCAGCTACGCTACTTGTTTTGCATGATAAACAAGTTACAATCGATGAGATCATGAAAGTGATGCCAGGTCCCGATTTTCCAACGGGTGGTGTGATCTGTGGGACTGCAGGCATCCGTGAGGCTTATCATACAGGGAGAGGACGCATCGTTTTGCGTGGCAAAATGCGCGTCGAGCCACACCCTGACAAGCCTCATTGTGAACGGATCATCGTTGATGAGATTCCCTACAGCGTGAACAAATCGCGGTTGATCGAACACATCGCTGACCTAGTGAATGAAAAGACGATGACAGGACTTTCCGATGTACGTGATGAATCGGACAAAGATGGACTACGCATTGTTTTTGATGTGAAAAAAGGTGAGATGGCCGATGTCGTGATCAACCAGCTCTACAAATTCACCGATCTTCAGGTCACATTTGGCTGCAACATGCTCGCACTCGACAAGAATTTGCCGAGAACTATGAACATTAAGCAGATGATTCAAGCGTGGATCTATCACCGCATCGACGTCATTCGCAGAAGAACACGCTATGAATTGACGAAAGCAGAAGCGCGTGCGCATATTTTAGAAGGCTACCTGAAGGCGATTGATAATCTTGACGAAGTCGTCAAAATCGTACGTAAGAGCCCTAACCGCGATGTCGCGAAGGCGGAACTGATTGAGCGCTTTGACTTTACTGACAAACAAGCACACGCGGTTCTCGATCTTAGACTCTATCAATTGACTGGCCTCGAGCATGATAAGATTCAAGATGAATACCACCAGCTGCTTGAGAAGATTGCATATTACAAGAGTGTATTGGCTAGTGAAGAGCTTGTGAGAGGCATTATCTGCGATGAGCTTGCAGAGATTGCTGGCAAAGCGCAGAGAGCTGAGCGTCTGACACAGATTGTCCAAGCAGAAGGTGATTTTAACGTCGAAGATTTGATCGCTGACGAACCTGTGATCATCACTTTCTCGGAAGATGACTATGTGAAGCGTATGCCGATCTCTCTATTCCGTGAGCAGAAGCGGGGAGGAGCGGGTGTTGCAGGTATTGACATGCGCAAAGAGGATAGTTTAAAGGCTATTTACACAGCGACAACGCATGACTATTTGCTCTGCTTTACCAACTTTGGACGCTGTTATTGGTTGAAAGTTTGGCAGATTCCTGAGGGCGAAAGACGCTCTAAGGGCAAACCTTTGATCAATCTTCTTGAAGATATAATGCCTGGTGAGCGGATTGCTACGATCTTGCAGACCAAGGATTTTGAAGGGGATCGCTTTGTATTAACAGCAACAGCGAATGGCACTGTAAAGAAGACAGAGATCAGTGCCTTTAGCAATCAAAGACGCAAAGGGGTTCGGGCTGTTGAGATTATTGAGGGTGATGAGTTGATCGCTGCGAAGATGCTGCAGGGGGATGAGCAGGTGATGCTGTTCACCTACATGGGTATGGCGGTACGATTTGATCATACACAAGCACGTCCGATGGGCCGGACGGCTCGGGGTGTGCGTGGAGTGCGCTTGAAGAACGAGGGTGACCGATTGGTCGGCTGTGAGGTGATTGCTTCGGAGCAACAGAGCATTTTGATTGTTTGTGAAAATGGTTATGGCAAGCGCTCGCTAGTCGAAGAGTTCCGTCAAACCAATCGTGGTGGTAGTGGAGTGCGCTCGATTATCACAAGCGAAAGAAATGGTAATGTGATTGGTGCGGTGACTGTGGCTGATGATGATGGTGTGGTTTTGATGTCGCAAGAGGGGCAGACTGTGCGCATCAGCATGCATGATGTGCGTGTGATGGGTCGTTCGACCCAGGGTGTGAAGCTTGTGAACTTGAAAGAGGGCGACAAGTTGCTGGGTCTTGTCAAGTTAGAGGCTCAGGAGATTGTAGAAGAGGAGCTTGCAGCGGCTGTTGAAGAAAGCCAATAAACCCTACTCTGGATTTTTTCTGACTCTTGAAGGTGGAGAGGGGTGTGGTAAAACTACGCTCGCTGAGAAGCTCAAAGTTGAGTTAGTGAATAGAGGCACCCAAGTACTTCTGACTCGTGAGCCAGGCGGTACAAAGCTGTCTGAGAAGATCCGAGAGCTAGTGTTGGATCCCAATCTCGGATTGCCGATTTGTGAAAGAGCTGAGATGATGCTCTACCTAACGGCACGTGTACAGCAGCTGCATGAGCGCATTTTGCCGGCATTGCATCGAGGCCAGCTCGTGATCTGCGACCGATTCAATGACTCAACGCTCGCTTATCAAGCCTACGCTCGTCATCTAGGTATTGGTACAGTAGAAGAAATCTGCAATCTAGTTTGTGAGAATGTGACTCCTGATTGTACACTTCTTCTAGACCTTGACCCGAAGGTGGGGCTTTCAAGGCGGAAGCAAAAGGATCGGTTAGAGAGTGAAGCATTGCAATTTCATATGGATGTGAGGCAGGGTTATCTTCATCTACACGACAAATATCCTGAGAGAATCAACTTGATCGACGCCTCTCAAACAATCGAAGAAGTTTTTCAAGAGGCCTTTAAAATAATCGAAAACAGATGCTTGAACGTCTAAAAAAGCTTCCCTCAGCACTTCTGCTTATTGGTGAATATAAGAGACTTGAGAATTTCATTCGCTCTAAAATCCAAAGTCAGAAAAAAGAGCATGTCGATGTGCACCACTACTTTCCTGAGGGTAAGAGCGGGATGCATCCTATAGATTCATTGAAAGAGCTGCAGAGTCAGGCGGCGCTTGAGCCTATGGAGGCACCTCTTAAATTCTTCATCATTCACGATGCGGAGCGGATGCTGCCTACGAGCAGCAATGCTTTGTTAAAAACGCTCGAGGAGCCACCAGCGAAGACTATTTTGATATTGCTGACGAATCACGAACAGCAGCTTTTGCCGACGATCCGTTCACGCTGCCAAACCTTCCGTTTCCCATTGCCTGCAAAAAAGGAAGAGCCTCTATTGGACAAGTTGCACGCGGCTTTTCTTGGGGATGAGGGAGCGATGCTAGAGCTAGACGCTGTTTTGGAAAAAGAGCGCAAAGTTTGGGAGAAGGAGCTGCTTGCTGGGCTGCCGAAAGAGACGACGCTTCTCCAGAAGGAGGCCATCATCAAGGAAATTGAGGGCACTGTCTCGATGCGTTATCAAACGCGCGTTTTTGCACTTTTTGAAGAACTATTGATTTGGCAGAGAGATGAGGTAGCAAAAAGAGTGGGTTCCCCCCATTTGCTCGGAGATCGAGAGGTTCCGTTTCGTCCACTTTCGGCGCTTGTGAATGCTGTTTCGAAAGGGAGCGTTGCGATTCAGCGGGGGATGAAGCTTACATCAGTACTGGACTACATAGTCAATTCTAGCGCAATTTTGTAACGCCTATGTTGCGTTCAATCAACTGCGTTGATGAACAGCAACATAGATATATGATATGCGTTAACAAGCCATGATCAAACAAAAAGCTTGTTGAGGAAGGGCTGCAGCTCCAGCAATAAAGAGAAGGGCACTTCGTGGCCGCCATTGAATGTGATCATTTTGCCTTTCAAACCACCGGCAAGCAGTAGCTTCTCTAATTTCTCTGCAAGCAGATAGGGCAATACATCATCATTCTTTCCATGGCTCATGAAAAAAGGAAGTCCTTGGTGTTTCCTACAAAGATCTTTCCATTCTGCTTCATGCACAACTGTTCCAGATAAAATGACCAATGCTTTTATCTGTTCAGAAAAAGTGAGCGCAGTCTCAATGGCCATTACAGCTCCTTGACTAAAGCCGCCCAGCACCAATTTGTCATGAGGTGTCTTTAATTCATCCAAAAAGAGAGAAAGCTTCTTCGACGCTCTTGATAAATCGGGAGAAAGTCTTTTGTTGATCTCATCAAACTGTTTTTTTTCTGCTGCTTCTCGGATTTTTATCACATCGACAGGAAACCAGCCATAGCCTGTATAGTCAGGACCAAAAACAATCTTTTCAAAGCCATTTGGAAAGATCCAACGTGGTCCTGGACAGACACGAGATAAAGGCGCTAAATCTGAATGAGTAGAACCATATCCATGGAGCAATACAACCGTACCAAGAGCGGAATCGCCCGGTACTTCGATGCAATCGATTCCACCGATTTTGATTTCGTTGAACTTCATTTACAACGCTCCTGAACAAGGGGCCAGTTAATGTTATTGAAAAAGGCTTCGATGTAGCCTTTGCGGTCCAGCCCATAATCTGAAAGATAGGCATGTTCCCAAACATCCATGATCAAAATAGGCTTTCCTCCAGCCAAGTGACCATGATCATGCTCAGCAACCCAAAGATTGACAAGACGCCCAGAAACGGGGTCACTATAGAGAATGACCCAACCAATACCGCGCATCAAGCCTGTTGCTCGGAAATCTTTTTCCCAATTTTCCAAGCTGCCAAAATCGGCAACAATCTGCTTTGCAAGAGCACTATCGGGATTGATAGAAGAGCCATGACCACCTAGATTTTCGAAGTAAAGCTCGTGTAAGCGCATCCCATCAAAATCCCACATCAATCGTCTTTTATACTCAGAAAACTCAAGTGAATCCTGTTTATTTTCATCGCGAAGCTGATTGAGCTTTTCCAAAAAAGTGTTTGTTGTTCTGACATAGCCCGCATAGAGCGTAAAATGCATCTGGAGTAATTGATTGGAAAATCCAGGCATTCCATAGAGATTGCTGAAATCGCGAGCAGCATAGGGTTTTGGAGGAACAGCAAAAGAACATAGCAATAAGGCCAAATTGACTAAGATTAATAGTTTTCGCATAAAAAAACACTATACCTAAACTAGCCTGGCATTGCAATATTAGATTTTTTCAAGGAGAACAAAATGAGACGAGAAGTAACAATTCAGGGTAAGATTTTTCACTTAGCAGGAAAAGAAACAGCACTTGGGAAGAAAGCTCCTGACTGTACACTGGTCAATAGCGAAATGCAGGATGTGAAACTCTCTTCACTTTTTGGGAAGGTGACTCTGCTCATTGTTGTTCCTTCAGTCGATACCGCAGTTTGTAGCATTGAGGCAAAGCGTTTTAACACAGAGCTTGCCCTCATGAGTTCAGCTGTGCAGCCTCTTCTTGTTAGTATGGATCTGCCTTTTGCGCAGAAGCGCTGGTGCGGTGCTGAGCATGTAGAGAGGCTCAAAATGCTTTCTGATTTCCGACATAAAGAGTTGGGAGAGAAATATGGTTTGCTAATCAAAGAGTTAGGTATTTTGACGCGGGCTATTTTCTTGATCGATGAGGAGGGTGTTGTGCGTTATGTGCAAATTGTGGATGAGGTTTCGAATGAGCCTGATTACGACCGAGCGCTCGATGAAATCGATCATCTGCTTTTATAGCCGATTCAATTTGAATGGATCATTTTCACCGCGTCAAAGCTCTCGGGCTTGCTGTCAATCACGTAGAATTTTAGCCTACTATTCCTTTTTCAAAAGCTCGGGACCGACACCCATCGCATGCATTCCGTTGTCAACGTAAAGCGTTACACCCGTAATTGCTGATGCTAGGCTCGACACCAAAAACGCTGCTGTATGACCCACTTCCCTTGCTTGAATAGGACGGGGAAGCGGCGCTCCTGCCTCTGCGTAGTCAATCATCTTTTCGATAAAGCCAATTGCCTTTGCAGCGCGGCTTCCCCACGCTCCCGCTGAAATCGTATTCACCCGGAAACCCCACTTCCGGCCAGCTTCAAATGCCAGCATCCGTGTGTCGCTTTCTAATGCAGCTTTCGCTGAACTCATCCCGCCGCCATAACCGGGCACTGCCCGTTCAGAAGCGAGGTAAGTCAGAGAGAGTGTAGACCCACCCTCATTCATCATAGGGCCGAAATGCTGCAGCAAACTCACAAAAGAATAGGCAGAAGCGCTGATAGCTGCTAAGTAACCTTTGCGCGAAACTTCTAATAGGGGACTCTTAATCTCAGGACCATTCGCCAAGCTATGGACCAAAATGTCGATATTGCCAAAATCTCTCTTCACAGCTCCTGCTACTTCAGAAACCGTATATCCTTCGGCATTCACATAACGCTTGTTTTCACGGATCTCTTGAGGCACATCTTCAGGAGTGTCAAACATCGCATCCAAAGCATACACCTTGGCAAACTCCATCAAAGAGCCATCGCTCAATTTGCGCGATTCATCAAACTTTCCACTTTCCAGAGCGTGCGTAAAAATCTTCAGAATCGGAGTCCATGTACCGACCAAAATCGTTGCGCCGGCCTCAGCAAGCGCTCTTGCTATCGCCCATCCAAAACCGTTGTCATCACCAATGCCCGCAATAAAGGCACGCTTTCCTTTCAAATCAATATTGAGCATCTTTTCCTCCAAACTCTACGACTCCCTCTACCCATTCATTGGTGAAGGGATGAACAAATTTTATTTTTCTCGCATGCAAAAGGGGTCTGAATACTTTCGCTTGCTCCCGATTTCCATAGTCAGCATCCCCAATGATGGGACAACCTAGCTCCTTCATGTGCAGACGCAACTGGTGCGTTCGGCCTGTCTCTGGAAACAGACGGATCTCAGCACTATTCCGATTGCGCTTCGCCACACTCCAGCGCGTGATCGATGTCAAACCCTCGTTAGCCTTTCTCCACAAAACAGCACCCTCACGCCTTTTGTGCACAGCCATCTTCATCCGGATCACACCAAAATCGGCTTGCGGAGGAGGAGAAACCAGCGCTCGGTATTCCTTTTCTACCTTATGCTCAAAAAAAAGAGCCTCAAGTTTTGCCTGTGCCTCCATCGTTTTAGCGCAAACGATGACGCCCGTCGTATCACGATCCAAACGGTGTACCGGAAGATGAGGTAATTTTTCTGATGCAAGTCCCGGTGGTTTATTGTAGATCGCAAGATGCTCATCTTCAAAGACAACTTTCAGTTTAGGCTGCTCTGTTGTTACATAGAGATGGATCACGTCGCCCTTTTTCAAGCGAACGGAACAGAAGCGCTCGACCTGTCCATTGACTCGGCAGCGATTATTCTCAACGAGCCAGCGTACTTGCTTGGCGGGGAGCTCTACTTTACTTTTTAAAAAAGTAAGTAGCTTTTCTGATTTCTCCATTGACCATCTCATAATAATCGAATATTCTACCCTCTCGATGAAATACTTAATAGTGAAAACTTCCTCTCTTGGGGATATCCTCCAGAGCTTTCCGGTGGCCTCGTTCCTCCGGAATAAATCCCCTTACGGCGAGATCAGCTGGCTTGTTGAAGAAAAATTTGCCTCTTTAGTCCGTGCTCACCCAGAGGTGGACCATGTAATCACGATGAAAAGACGCTTTAAAATACCGCTCTCTTTCGGTCTTAGAGCAAAGAGTTATGATGTGCTTTTTGACCTACAGGGCAACTGCAAATCCGCGCTTTTGACTCTCTTCGCCGATGCCAAGGCAAAGGTGGGATTTGCTTGGAAAGATTTGGCAGAAATGCCGAGCGGCTTTGCCACCAATGTCAAATTCACCATTGAAAAAGGCAAAAATATCGGGGAGGACTACCTCTCTTTAGCTCAGAACTATTTTCATGATTTTACTCCTTTTGTAGCCAAACCCTTTCTTTTTCCTCTTACAGAAAAGGAAGAAGGAGAGATCGCTATTCTCCCAAGAGGAACTTTGGTTTGTCCTGGAGCTGCTTGGCCCAGCAAGCGACTGCCCTTGGAGAGTTGGGGACCGATTTTAGAGAAAGTCGAGGGTCCTATCCAATTTGTGTGGGGAAACGAAACGGAGAAGGCATTTGTAGAAAAGCTTGAGAAGTATGGGATGGTCTTGCCAAAGCTCACGCTTGCTCAATTGCAGAATTTAATGGCAAGAAGTGTGAGGGTAATTGCAATGGACTCTCTGCCTCTTCATCTGTGTGCCACAACCGGCACGCCTGCCTTTGCCTATTTTGGGCCGAGCTCCATGCAAAAGTTCTTGCCAAAAGGTTGTCATGGAGTCCAGGGGAGTTGCCCCTTCCATGTGACTTTTGAAAGGCGCTGTCCAAAATTGCGCTCCTGCTCTGCCCCTTGCATTAAAAACTCAGCTTACGCACTTTTTCTCTGACCGAGAGGGATTGCTGCAGCCAATCTACAGCCGATCACTCCTTGATCAACTCGCAAGGAGTTGGCCTTCCTTGTGATCGTTGTATCTTGACCACATCAATCCCTCTCGGTCAGAGAAAAAGTGCCTAAGGTGAGTTAAAAATTCAAGTGAGACTCGACCAGCTTGATCGCAAGCTCGACTTTCTCTGTGTCATGGCCATCTATTTTCGCAACAAAAGAGCTGATCATGTGCATCGCTTCAAAAGTGGGATAGGGTGCATAAAGACTTGGGATCTCCGCCTCTCTCAAGGCCTCAATCACCTCTTGAGACGGTTTGTATTTGCCGGTAAAGATAAAACCCTGCTCCGGCTCTCCACTTTGGTGCATTTCGAGCAACGCATAGACAATGTCTTCACGAGTAGCTGGCGTAACAAGCAGCTGGTTTGCAGCTGTCATCTCCTTAAAAGTCGTAGCTGATGTGGCAACAAGACGAGGATGACCAAAATGTCTATAGTGATACTTCTCCCCAGAAAGCATTTTGGTTTTAAACAAGATTTCAAAATCCTCCATAGATGGTGTATTGAGCAGCTTGTTATAGGGGATCGCTCCAATCAACGGAATCTTCCAGCGGTCTAAGGCTTTTGTCATGTAATCCATAATCATCTGGCGCTTATCATCCAGCACGCGGTTGAGAATCACTCCAGAAACCTTCACGCCCATCTGATCACAAAGCGCTTTATTGAGATAGAGCTCATCAAAAGCGCTGCCAAGTCCACCTTTTGCAATGATGATGACATCGAGTCCCAGCTGTTTCGCTACTTTGGCATTATTGAGATCTATGATCGACCCAACACCCACATGGCCCGTTCCTTCCACGATTGTAAAATCATTCGCCTCACTGATGTGTTTGTAGCTCTCATCGATCCGCTTTTCCAAGTCGCTTGTCGAAATTCGCCCATCTAAAAAATTGCGGGTGAAGCCTCTAGGAAGAATCACTGGACTCATATGCGAATATTTGGCAGGCAGGTTGAAGTGTTCTTTGAATAGAACCACATCTTTATCGACAAGTAGACAATCTTCTAGTTTAACATGTTGTTGTCCAACGGGTTTCATAAATCCCAGTTTGGTATAACGCTTTTGAAGCATAGCAATCATCCCTAAACAGATGGTTGTTTTGCCCACGTTCTGACCCGTTGCTGCAATAAAAATGCCTTTCTTTGCCATCGTCCAGATGGTATTCTGCTCTTCCTTAGAATGGAACTCAAAAAATGGTTTTTAGAAAATGGACGGGAGCTCGCCTTCCGGAAAGAGAGAACAGCCTATCGGGTCTGGGTCTCTGAAGTGATGCTGCAGCAGACGCAAGCTTCTGTTGTTGTTCCCTATTTTGAACGCTGGATGGAGGCATTTCCAACTGTGGAAGCCTTGGCAAGTGCGCCGATTGAGCAGGTTCTCAAATTATGGGAGGGGCTTGGCTACTATTCAAGAGCGCGCAATTTGCACAAAGGAGCCCAGGAGATCGTGCGGCTTGGCGCTTTTCCAAAAGATTTGGAAAGCATCAGCGGGATTGGTCCTTATACAGCTGGAGCGATCCGTAGTTTTGCTTTCAAAGAGAGGGCTGCAGCAGTTGATGGCAATGTATTGAGGGTGATGTCACGTTTTTTGGGGGAGGGAGGAGAGATCGATAAACCTCACGTGCGTAAAAAGCTAACAGAGGCTGTTGAAGCCTTTCTACCAGAAGAGGAGCCTTGGGTTGCGATGGAGGCGTTGATCGAACTCGGTGCTCTTGTCTGCCAAAAGCGGCCTAAATGTAGCGGTTGTCCTCTCCAAGGCGGCTGCCAAGCTTTTCGGCATGGATTAGAGCTGCCGAAACGATCTCCAAGAGCAAAAACCATCTTTTTGGAGAGGACTGTGGCTGTGATTGAGTGCGAAGGCTTCCTTTTTGTGAAGCAAGGGGAGAGAGGTCAGGTGATGGCTGACCTCTATGAGTTTCCCTACCTAGAGGGGAATAGGGTATGGACCGATTTTGATCTGGGTTTGAAGCTTGAGTATGTAAAAGCGCTGCCTGAAGAGAAGCATAGCTTCACGAAATACCGTGTCACTCTCTATCCTCATTTTTTGAGAGCGAAGATGCGCTCTAATGAGGGGTGGAAAAAAAGGGAGGAGTTGGGCAAACTACCTTTTTCATCAGGCCATAAGAGAATCTATGAAAATCTTACATACTGAGAGTTCGCCCGGTTGGGGTGGCCAAGAAATACGCATCTTGCGAGAAGCTGAGGGGATGCGCAAACGGGGCCATGAAGTCACCCTGGCGATTCAAAAGGGCGGCGGTCTTGTTCAGCCTGCAAGGGAATCTGGCTTCAAAGTCTATGAACTCGATTTTCGCAAAGTCCGTTTCATGCCTCTTTGCTTGGAAATTGCCAAAATCGTCTGGGAAAACAAGATTCAAGTGATCAATACACACTCTTCTGTCGATGCATGGTCAGCGGGGCTTGTGGGCAAACTCATGGCTCTGCATGTGGTGCGGACGCGACATCTCTCGACTGCGGTTAAGGGGGGTATTCATGGCTTTTTGCTCTACAACTTTTTGGCTGATCAGGTTGTGACTACCTGTGCTGAAGTGGTGGAGATGCTGAAAAAGAGTGCACGACTTGAAAGCGATCGCTGCAGTTCGGTACCAACTGGCATCGATCCATCCAATCTTCAATTTGACCCGATGGAGGTAGCTGCTTTCCGCGAGAAATTGGGAGCCAAACCTTCCGATATCGTGGTTGGAACGCTCTGTGTATTAAGGGGATGGAAGGGGATTTCCGATATGCTAGCTGCTGCGAAGATTTTGGAAGATCGCGACGATATTAAATGGGTTGTGGTGGGCTCTGGTGCAAGCGAAGATTATTTCAAAGGTGAGTGTAGGCGTCTGGGTCTTGAGAACAGAGTAGTTTTTACAGGCCACCTCTCAAAGCCTTTTTCAGCGCTCCAAGCCTTTGATATTTTCACTCTATTAAGTTTAGCTCATGAGGGGGTGAGTCAGGCAAGTCTCCAGGCGGCCTACCTAAAGAAGCCGCTTGTAACGACAGCTACGGGTGGTTTGAAAGAGGTCTGTCTTCCTGAAAAAACTGGTATTATTGTGGATTGCTGCGCTCCGGATCAGGTCGCGGAGGCTATTTTGAGACTAGCTGGCTCTGCCGATCTGCGTCTTCAGTTTGGAATAGAGGCTAATCGCCTGGCAGAGAGTCGCTTCCTGTTTGAGCAGACTCTCGATGCTATGGAAGGGAGATTTGCTCAAAAACGATCATTTTCTAGGGCTGATTAATACCAAACCGGGAAAATAAATTCATGAATAAGAGCCATCTAGGCTGACGCCTTTGAGAGATTTTTTTCTGTTGAAAAATTAACGCGTTTTTAATATAATAAATAATATTTTTAGCTATAATCTTATACAAAAGATAGAAAATTCAAGTAAACTAAGTTATGTCTTTTGCGATCTCTAATGCAGTTTTTAGGCCGACTAAGGGTGCTGCTAATTCTTTGAGAAGGGGGAGGCAACGGATTGGCCTGCTGGCTGATATGGTAATCATTGCAGCCACAGTAGCTATCGCTGCCTTAATTTTTCGAAGCAGCTTCAATTTTGGGCTTAAAACAGCTGTGGCTAGAAGTGGCATTGCTTGGGGCTGTGTGGCTTTGGCTTCGGCTTTGGCTTCGGCAGATGTAATTACAGCAGTCGCCCTCAAATGGTCTCATAAAATGACATTTGAATCAGGTCAAACAAGTCCAAGTGATGGTCATGACAAACCAGGGGATCAAATGACATTTGAAGATGCTCAAAGCAGATATATAGCTCCTGCTCTTGCATCAAATCAACCAAGTCAAAATGCTGATCATGCTCAGCCAGCCCATCAAATACTCAATGGGCTCTATTTAGGCAGTGTTGTTGCATTTGTGCAAAGTGCGGGCATTCCATTTAATAAAATAGAAGAATCTGGCTGCCCAACCCCGCTAGATGTTTCAAATCCAGAAAAGTTTTGTCACATTATTTCTGTATGCCCGACTATTCGTTCGATACAAAGTTTATCATTGGATAGTCCTGATCCATTAACTCTGGCTGACTTTGAACGTGGCTGTAACAACAACGGTATTGAGTGGCAACAAGTTGGAGAGATGGCATACGATGATCCTGAGTATTGGTTGGCATTTGTACACGAATGTACATTTCCGAAAGATGAATTAGCAGGTAGGACTATTCAGGCATCACAGCTTGATGACAATAGCAAAAATCGCATTATAGAACAAAAAAACCAGATCATTACCGATACCCCTATCACAGATTGGTTTGAGCCTATGTTCCAAGTGATCGATCAAGCAGTTCTGGAAGGCAAAAAAGTACTCGTTCATTGTCAAATGGGTCAATCAAGAAGCGCCACACTGTTAGCGGCTTATCTTATCAACCGTTTTCAATTATCTGCTGATGAAGCGCTCCAATACTTGAAATTAAAACGATCTCAGGTTGTATCCAAGTTTGCCTCTGAGTTAAGAGCTTATGAAAGTGCGCTGAGAAAATCATTTATAAGAAATTAAGGAATTAAATGTCTTTTGCTATCACAAGTGGAGTTTATGCGGCGTGCTCTGGTCAAAAGAGTGAGAATTCTTTGAGAGGGCAACAGATTGCCCTTGTGGCTGATATAGTGATCGCCGCAGGGACAGTCGTTATCGCTGGGTTAATTCTGGGTCGAGTATTCAATTTTGGGCTTAAAACGGCCGTTATGAGAAGCGGAGCTGCTTGGGGCTGTGTGGGGCTTGGCTGGAGCATAGCTCTTTCTGATTTGATTACAGCAATCGCACTTAAAATAACTCACAAGCCAGTTCAACAAACAGCTGATGAATTAAAGATGAATAGTAAGGAGCAGCTTCTACCCCATAAAGCACCCTCGATGAGTATACTCAACTTGAACGATGATGTTTTTTTAGCAGTTGTTTCGCAAATCCGAGATGTACGTGATGTGCTAGCCTTAGCTGCTACATGTCGTCGTTGGTATGTTTTGATTACTCAGCGTAATGCTTATTGGATCCATCGGTTAAAAGAGGACTTTTCTTTTCAAGTCGATGAATCTCGAATGCAAGAGTTTCGAGCACCCTATTATATTTACTTAATCGCACAATCAAATAATCTTCATTTAGTCTATGCGGCCAGAGATTTAAGAGGACATAGGGGAGAGGTCACCTGCTTAACTGCTTTTTCAAATGGAGAAGAACTTGTTTCAGGATCTAAGGATGGTACGCTAAGGGTTTGGAATCCTTCAACAGGCCAAGAGCATTTCTGTCTTCAAGGCCATGAGGCTCCTATATCTTGTTTAACTCTTTTAGAAAATCGAAGACTGGCTTCTGGATCTAATGACGTAAGAGTTTGGGATCTTGCTAAAGGGCAGGAGATCTGGTGCTTTAATGGTCATACAGCACCGGTCACATGCTTGGCTGCTTCTTCAAATATATTGGCCGGCTCTGCTGATCAAACGGTAAGGGTTTGGAATGTTGATCTAGGCAAGGAGTGTTGCTGTGTAAGGCATGAAGGTGAAGGGGCGATTTCATTCCTAGTATTTGTTGCAGAACGCCTAATCGCGTCCGCAAAAAAGACGGACCGGATCATAAGAGTTTGGGACGTTGCGACAGGTGAAATGCGTTATAGCTTACAAGATCATAAGAAGGGGATCGAATGCTTAAGCGTCTTCCCAAACGGCAAATTGGTTTCAGGATCAAGGGATCTAACAGTAAGGATTTGGAACCTAACGAATAACACAAGCAAAGAGATAAAAACGCCATTCACAGTTACAAGTTGTACTATGCTGCCAGACGGAAGACTTGCTTTGGCACATGCATTAGGTACGAAGATTGTAGACAATAAAAATAATTGTTCTACAAATTATAATCACAGGGGGTTGGAATTAGTCCACCCAATTTTGAGCGGCGGAATACTGGGTTTAGGGTGGGAACCCCATTTCGGTAAAATCGCAAAAATTGTCGACCCTAGAACAAAGAGGATGACCTGGTTTCTAGATACTACAGGCAATGTCATAGGCAATCCGACATGCGTAAGTGTCCTTGAAAAGCGAGGAGGATTTGCTGTAGGACATAATAGGGGTATTGTAAAAGTGTGGACAGTGAAGGATATTAGAAGTTTGAGTGCCACTGTGAACAAAGGCCCTCCAAAGAAACGACATTGGTTCCGTGATCTAAAATTTTAGTGTAAAATTTTCTGCCGAAAGGGGGAAAAGATGGAGAAATATCAGCAATTTAAACCTTATAGCTGAATCAGTACAAAATTGCAGTGTTTGACCGCGCCAAAGCGCTCGTGCCTGAACGATCCTAAATGACTCAATGTTAGAAACATGGGCTTGTTTAGGATCGTGGAGTCGCGAGACTGTCGCGTGGGTGAAACACTGCAATTTTGTACTGATTCAGCTATATACCAAACCAGTGACTACATCTCTGAAGAGTAGTTCCTTGTTCGCACAGAGACCTGATGCAACGGAAAGAGTTGTCCTAAAACATCTCGAGTTTCCTGGTACATCTCCAACTCTTTGGTTTCTTCCATTGTAAACCAACCCATCCCTAGTAGCTCATTTTTATCTTCCAAAAGCTCTCCGCCAATCGGTCTCGCAGCATAAATATAGTCGATGTGATAATGCTCAGGATCATCCTTATGCGGTGGAATTTTCTCCAAAAGAATCAATGCCGGGCGAGGTAGGCTTCTTCCATTCAACTGAGGCTCGATCCAGACCCGCTCATCATGGATAATCTCAATGTCTAAACCCGTCTCTTCTTTCACCTCCCGGATAACAGCTTCATGAGGCATCTCATTTTCATTCAGATGACCTCCCGCACCAAACCACTTTTTTGCTTTTCTATGGTGGATTAAGAGCACTTTTTCCCCTTCAAAGAGGTAGGCTGACGCTGTGAAATGTTTCATCGTTTTAGGTTACTCAGCATTGAAGAAAAGTGCAAGCTATGGTCTACTGTTGCCATGTCTTTTCAAAAACTGCTCGATACCGCCGACACACTACTTGGCGAAAATGGATGCCCGTGGGATCTCAAACAAACTTATATGACTATTAGAAGATCTTTACTTGAAGAGGCTTATGAGGTTGTTGAAGCGATCGATAATAACGATCTCACCAATTTGACTGAAGAGTTGGGAGATCTACTCTATAATATTGTCTTTTTAGCGAAAATTGGTCAGAAAAGAGGAGAATTCACAATCGATGAGGTGTGTGAGCTTGTTAATGACAAATTGATTTCCCGCCACCCCCACATCTTTGGCGATGCCAAAGCTCATGATGCTGACAGTGTCATCGAACTTTGGGAGGCAGCTAAAGCTCAAGAGAAAAAGAGTGACCACCTGCCCAAAGTCTTTCCAGCTCTTTTGAGAGCCTACAAAATGGCTAAAAAAATGAAGATCGAAAAGAAACCTTCATTTGAAACTGAAGAAGAGCTAGGAAAAAAGCTTTTTGAGCTTGCGTGTGAAGCTAAAACTGCTCAAATCGATCCTGAGTCAGCACTGCGTAGCTATCTTCACCACGCAGAAGATATTTGAATCTTGCCCTTAAGAAAAGGTTTTGTGTATAGTAGTGGCTGCCGGGGACCTTGTGGAAGGGTGGCTTCCGAACCAGGTCAGGACCGGAAGGTAGCAGCCTTAAGGTCAGCTTTCTCTGCCGTAAGACAATCTCCGGCTTTTTTTTCATCGCGCATCCCTGCCTCATTTCATATTCAAAATGAATCGACTATACAGCACACAATTTGAGCTGCGCAAATGACAATTGATTTGTATAGAAACGAGATTTTCGGTATAGTCCGCTGCAAGCTAATTTGCAACTAAAAGGTGGAAAGATGAGACGTCTTGGAGTGGTCGTACTAACAGCATTGCTGTGTGTCGGATGTACAAGCAGATCTGGTGATATAGGTCTTTATGAAAGGACTGGTCAAATGAAACCCGTTGTCGTTGTATTGCCTGTGATCGACCGCACAGAAAGTTGTGGACTTCCCTGGTCTCTTGCTGATGAGATGACTGATGAAATCCGTAGACGTGTTTACGACTCTTCTCGCATCTATCTTTTGCGCGAAAGTGGCACTTTGGATGTCGCTCAGGCATTGAGCTGCCCTAACCCTTATGATATTTCAGCAGCAGCTCTAAGAGATTTTGGTCCTTCTGAGTTTATTGTTGTTACTGAAATAGTAGAGCAAAAACAGACTCCCTATGGTCTTCAAACACAAAATGGAGAGGGAACAGGAGCTGTGTTCGCAGTGAAGATGCGTGTGCGTGTGATTGACAGACGTCATCCACAGCCTAAAGTTATCTTGCAAGAGCTTGTAGAGTGTGATCACAGTGTGGCGCGCCCTTATCTTAATGCTGACTATCAAAAGACTCAATGGGGAATGGAGCAATTCCAAAACACTCCCATGGGGCTTGCGCACAATAAGATTGTTCGCGAATTGGTTTCCCATGTTGAAGGTTACATAGTAGCTGCCAGGTGAGCCATCTTTTCTTGCCCCTTCTCTTGGCAATAGCGGTCACGCTGTTTGCGTGGAGAAGGGGCTATTTTCGTTTCCCAGCAAGAGCCTCTTTCTACCCCATTACCTTCCTCCAGGTAGCCGGTGCCTTTGTGATCTACATCGGCATTACAATTCTCTACGTCCCATTTCTTCCACATCTTGCTAAAATCGTTTCTCCACTATGGCTCAATCTGCTCTATCTTTTCATGATCTGTCTTTGCGAGCTTTTATATCTGAGACTTCTCAATAGGGGAGTAGGCAGAGCGCTTTTTAATAGCGATGGAATGTCTAAACCGTGGCGCAGTATGGCGATGGGGGTAATGACCTGGTTTGTCAGTTACCCTTACGTGCTTCTTGTCAATCATATCACCAAGGAGTTGATGCAATCCAAGGGAGGAGATCAACTGGCTGTACAGCTTTTGAGGAGGGCAAAAGAAAACCCTATCTTGCTTACTGTGCTGCTTTTTGCAGTAGTTATTGTAGTGCCCTTCATTGAGGAGTTGCTATTCCGTGGCTTCTTGCAAACCTTCTTGCGGCGGTTTCTGAATCGCTTTTGGGCGATTGCCCTCTCCTCAGTCATTTTTGCCTGCGTCCACTTCTCCCCGGGACAGAATAATGTTGAAATTATCATCTCCCTTTTAATCCTTGCGGGGTTCTTGGGCTTCATTTACGAGAGAGAGAGGAAGCTTTGGGCTCCGATAGCTCTTCATGCTACCTTCAATGCGGTGAGTTCAATCATCGTACTATTAAGTGCGCACTATAGCTGAATCAGTACAAAATTGCAGTGTTTGACCGCGGCAAAGCGCACCCTATCTTCTTCTGCAATAGCTTTTCTCTCTATTCTGCTCTTGCTCATCTTAGGATTAATTCCTGCTTCGTCGTAATCATCGTTTTCGAAAATGGCATCACAATTTGCGCGATTATTTCCAGAGTTTAAAGTTTGACCGCGACTACTTCCATCTTCACATGGGAAATAGGGAATGACCCGTCAGCCAGTAGATGAGTGTTCAATTGTTCATCGAAACTAAAGCCCGCTCTTGATCCAATACCCAGTGAAGAGTGCAAAAGGAGATCACCTTATCAAATTCCTCTCTATAGGGGATGTCAATCGCATTCCCTTGAAAAAAGGTAAGGTTTTCTCCTTGGCAATGCTGTGAAGCATGAGCGATCATCTTTTCAGAGATGTCCATGCCCATCACTAATCCAGAGGAGAGTTGATGTGCAATCAGGGCTGTGATCTTGCCATCTCCACATCCTACATCTAAAACTTTGTCTTCGGGAGCAAACACAAAATTGCGCAAGCTCTCTGTAGCCCACTCCCACTGCAGTCCGGAATTTTTTTGATAGTCTTGAACAAGCGTAATGCCCGGATTGGCTATTAAGTTCACTTGGAAACAGATCGAGAGTGCTAATAGGTTAGGGAGTTTGATCATCTAAAGTTTATCCGTGTAAAAAAAACGGCGGCCCGAATGAGCCGCCGCAAGGAAATGCATCTAATTCAATTAAAAACGGATTTCGCCGATCACGCTTGCTTCAATAGAAGAGGCAAAGCCACCTTCTACAGTCAAAGCCATCTTTTCACAGTCAACTAGAGAGGCTCCCACCGCATATCCCCAATACTTGTTGGTTTTTAAGTCAACAAGTGTTGCTGAGTTTGGAATGCCAGGAGCTTGTACACCATCGCTTTGCAGCTTTGCACTGCCCAGGTAGGCCTTTGCTCCAGACCAACGCACCGCCACATAAGGCACAAGCAAATTGATGCGGTGCGCAATCCCTAAGCCCACTTGCCAGTCAAGATACTTAATTCCATATCCACCAGCAGTAAAGTGTTGGCGGTAACGCTCATCCGTACCTACGTCGTTGTTATACTCATCATAAAACTGCAAAGTAGGACGAGACTGCAAGTACTGGAACTCAGCACCGACAGAAGTGCATCCACACTCCCAAATCGTACCGCGTGCTCCAATGCTCCAAGCAAAATTTGTATTAGTTGTTAGATGGAAAAGCGCGTCACCAGTCTGATTAACAGGTGAGGGACCACTTGCTTGCCAAATACCTTGGTCACCCCAGAACTGGAGCTGTGTTGTTCCAAGAGTAGCGTAGATATCAAAGCGGTCCCAGAAGTTACCTACTAAATAGGCCGCATTGCTGATCACACGTGTTGTATCCACGTCTTTACTCTCAGAATCATCCGTTTCCATATAACGGTTGAATTGGTAGTCTCCCCAAAATCCAAACCGTACGCTAAATGCGTCGCACCAAGTGAGGCAAGGATCACACATGTCACCACAGTGTCCCTCCCAGAAGATACCATCGCATAGCAAACTAGCAGCCGCTGGGTTCCCAACTGGCAACGCTTGCACAGCGCCGCAAGAGAGAACAGCCAACATTGTCATGAACTGTTTTTTCATCGCTTACCTCTAAACTAGTTTCGTATTTTCTTTAGTCCATTAATCATTCCCAGCGTCAACTCATCAACAGATTACATCCTACTTGATGATGGCGAAAGAGAGTTTACAATCGTCTATAAAGCCTCTTTGGCTACTGTTGAATGAAAGCACTGAGTCCAATCATCCAGCACAATAGCAGAATGGTTTGTTTACAGCAAAGGTTGCGTTGAGTTTTTTTATGATCATTTCGAAGTATTTATCTGAGAATAGTTTGGATGTGTTTTATAGTCTATGCAGTTTGGATTGATAATTTTGCTTGCGCCAAAGCTCTCGGGCCTGAACGATCCTAAATGATTCAATGTTAAAAACATGTGTTCATTTAGGATCGTTCAGTCGGGAGACTTTAGCGTGGGTGAAACGCTGTAATAACTCACAAATTGATTGGGTATACTATCTTCTGGCCAGATTGGCATATTTGAAGTCGAGATCGCAGAGTTCAGAAATATAGACGTCATGCACATGTTCTTTCTTCAAGTAGCATGCAGTCGAATGATAAAGAGGCACAATCGGAAACTCCTGCAGCAAGAGTTCTTCAGCCTTCTTCAAATAATGCTCCCGCTCGTTCACATTCTCTTCAGCTTCGTCGAGTAGCGTGATAAAATCGGCACTTTCCCAGCCAGTATCATTATTGCCATATCCATTCTCATCATTGCGCTTGCGGTAAAGATCAAGAAGGCTTTTCGGGTCTAAAAGGTCGCTCACAAAGCCCCGCCCTCCCACCTGATAATCTCCTTTGGCTAAATGATCGAGAAAAACATTCCACTCATAGCTCTGTAAATTGATTTTGATGCCGAAAGTCTCACTCCACTCTTGCTGCACAACCTGAGCTGTTTTCTGACTCTTCTCGCTCTTGCTGAAAATCAAAGAAATAGGAGGCATCGTTTCTCGCGTCCATCCCTCTTCAGCAAGTGCTTGTTCAAAAAGTAGCTGGGCAAGCGTTGGGTTCCCAATCTCTGATTCCAAAATTGCAGAGGCAAAATCCTCTCCCATGCAAGGAGGAATCAGGCTTTTAGCCACGATCTGCCCCGCTTGTAATACATCATCAACAATCGCTTTGCGGTTGATCGCTAAAGCAAACGCTTTGCGCATCTTGAGATTATGAAAAGGAGCTGCTGCGGTATTGAATTTATAGCAGAAGGTTCCAGCGATCGGCGTGATAAAGAGGTCGCTCCGCTCTTTCAATGTAGGTAATGCTTCAGGGGGAATACTCGAATTGGGAGAGCCAGCCCAGTCTAACTCGTTGTTTTCATACATGTTAAGTTCTGTATGTTCATCTTCGATCATTGTGATAACGATTTCTTCAAGTTGCACGGCATCCGCATCCCAATAGAGAGGATTTTTCTCCACAACCAGTTCGCTTGATTGCTCCCAATGGACAAGCTGGAAAGGACCATTTGTTGCATCACCACCCATGTGGGGAATAGGTGCGCAGATCGGTTGAGCGATGAGTTGAAGAAAATAGGGCTGATGATGTTCGAGCTCAACGACCAATTTGTAAGGCCCTTCTGCCCACACAGCCACATCTTGAATTGGAATTTCGCCATTTTTGGCAGCCATAGCACCTTTAATCATAAAGAGGTGATAGGCGAGCTCTGCTGGAAAGTTGGGATGCAAGAGAGATTTCCAGGCAAATTCAAAGTCGTAAGCTGTTACAGCTGTTCCATCTGTCCAAACAGAGTGACGCAGCTCAAAAGTATAGAGTTTGCCTTTTTGCTCGACACTTTTTGCAACAGAGCAGACTGGGCCGTCCCTTGTCAGACGCATTAAACCATCATAGAGCATCTTCCCGGTAGTCATCGTAGGGATGTCGCGCACAAGGCGGGGATCTAAACTGGTCGGTTCACTATGAAAATTGAGTCGTAACTGCTGCTGTTTAGGAAGAGCAGAGTCCTTACAGCCAAGAATTAGGAGAAGAGGTAAAAGTAGAAGATATTTCATTCTCGCGACAGTCTAGATGAGGTCAAGTTTTCAAACCAGAGAAATAAGATTATGATAACGATCGAATATAGACATCACTTTTATTCACGAAAATTAAACTCCCACCCCTAAAAAAGCAGCTGCTTTCAAATGGTTCTGATAAGAGAGCATATAGGCGCGCCTATATTCAACAGTTGACAAAAGAGTCTTGATGTAAGATACTCTTCGCAATATGTTTAAAAAATCTTTGATTCTAACTTTTCTCTTGCCTGTAGCCTTACTTGCAGCCCCTTCAAAACGGCGGATGCTCGATGAACTCAACTTTGTCAAGGGAGTTTTTGAAATTAAATACGCTCCCTTAAAGTGGAAAGAGGAATATGCAGGTTTCAATTTAGACCAGAAGATTGGGGAAGCCGTATCGCGTATTCATGCCTTGCCCTCTCCCGATTTGAAAGAGTATCACTATATTCTAAAGAATTTCTTCAATGAAACAAAAGATTACCATGTGGGAGTCAGTTTCTATGCGACTGAAGAGGCATCGCTTCCTTTTCAGGTCAAAGGAGCTGAAGGTCGGTTCTTTTTTGTTGATATCGATCGCCTCTGCTTGCCCCTTTCTGAGTTTCCTTTTAGCGTCGGTGATGAGATCTTGCTTTTTGATGGAAGGCCTATTCAAGAAGTAATTGAGGAACTGCGCAAGCAGGAGCTTGGAGAGAACACAGAGAAGACTGACCTCGGATTGGCTGAAATGCTATTAACGAATAGACGAGCAGCACATGGCCAATATGTTCCTTCGGGTCTTGTTCAGATTGTTGGTCAACGTCAAGGCGCTTCTAAACCACAAGCTGTAGATCTTGAATGGTTTTACTATCCAGAGCGCATCCAAGGTTTTGATCCAGTCATACGCTGCAGCCCCGATTTTTCTAAATGGCGGCTCAATCCGCGTGAATCGGTGAAGGCGGAGAAGTTTTTTGAGCGTTTGATGCTTTTTAGAGGGTGGCAGGGTTCACATGTAGGCTGTTCTCTTTCAGAAAATAAACATGCTCTTGGAGCGCGCGTCAGTTTCATTCCGAGATTGGGAAAAAAGGTTTGGTCTTCACCCAAAGATTCTATATTTGATGCCTATACTTTCACTGCATGTAACCATAAATTTGGTTATATCCGCATTCCTCATTACATGGGTGATGAAGAAGAGATCGAAGAGTTTTGTAAAATTATGAAGCAATTTCAACGGACTACAGAGGCTCTTGTCATCGACCAGATTAATAATCCGGGGGGGTCGATCTTCTATCTCTATGCGCTTGTAGCGGCGCTCACTGACAAAGTGCAAGTCGAAGCGCCCAAGCATCGCTTGATGTTGACCCAAGAAGAGGTTTACATGGCCATCTCGATTCTTGACGCGCTTGAAGGAGTGGAATTGCTCTCAGACGCAAAAGCAGTGCTTGGAGAAACTTTGGGGGGCTATCCGATTTCTCTAGAGACACTCTCCCTGATGCGCCAATTTTGCAATTTTGTTTTGGATCAGTGGGCACAGGGTAAAGTGTTTACAGAGCCAACCCATCTCTTCGGCGTCGACAAAATTAAAAAGCATCCTCTTGGAAACTATTCAAAACCTGTGCTTCTTTTGACCAATTCTCTAGATTTTTCCGGAGGGGATTTCTTTCCTGCCATGCTGCAGGATTCGAAGAGGGCTACCATTTTGGGAACGCGCACGGCAGGAGCTGGGGGGTATGTCACCGGGACCGTCTATCCCAATAACACGGCTGTTGCAGGCTTTCATTTGACCGGTTCTATTGCTGAGCGTATCAATAAACAGCCGATTGAGAATTTGGGTGTCCTGCCAGACATTGAGTATGAGCCAACTGCTTTTGATATGCAGCATAACTACTCCGAATATGCCCAGAAAATCATTGATACTCTTCTAAAGATTATCTAAGCTTTGCTCACTTATGAAATTACTATTAGCTCAGCCTAGAGGTTTTTGTGCAGGAGTCGTACGTGCGATTGAGATTGTAGAACGCGCTCTTGAACTTTATGGCGCTCCTATCTATGTTAAACATGAGATCGTGCACAACCGTCACGTCGTTGATAGGTTGCGTAAAATGGGCGCCATTTTCGTCGATGATTTAAAGGAGGTTCCTGAAGGGGAGAGGATTATTTATTCCGCCCATGGTGTCTCTCCACAAGTGCGTCATCAGGCGAAAGAGCGCTCCCTCATTGAGATTGATGCTACATGTGGTCTTGTTACGAAGGTGCACTCAGCAGCTAAGCGGTTTGCTTCCAAAGGTCGTCACATCATTTTGATTGGTCATAAGGATCATGTTGAGACGATAGGGACAGCGGGAGAGGTGCCAGAACAAACAACGATTGTGGAAGATGTAGGTGATGTAGAAAAGCTTGAATTTCCTCCTGATGCTCATCTCGCCTATTTAACGCAGACGACTTTAAGTCTCGATGATGTAGCTGAGATGGTAGCTGCTCTTAAGAAAAGGTTCCCCAAGATTGAGACACTGCCGAGCTCATCGATCTGTTTTGCGACTACGAATCGGCAGATGGCTCTCCATTCGATTGCAGAAAGTACAGATCTTGTTTTGGTCATTGGTGACCCCATGAGCTCAAATTCGAATAGGCTTTGTGAGGTCGCTCATAAAAGGGGAGTCCCAGCTTACCTTGTGAATCATGAGAGTGAGATCGATCCTTCATGGTTTTCAGGAGTTTCAGTGATCGGATTGACTGCTGGAGCTTCTACCCCTGAAGAAATTGTGCAGTGCTGTATTGACAAACTAAAGGCATTCGGTGTAACAGAAGTAGAGGATGTGGTCTATACGCGTGAAGACGTGGTCTTCCAGTTGCCCTCCGCCCTACAAAGATGAAAAAAGCACTGCTTGGCAACTACAAAAATCCTCACGAGAGGCGAATCCTTCGCGGATTTACCCATTTTCTCCTTTGGCAGATTGGGTATTACAATGATCCTTATCCACAAGAGCCGCCCCCTTCAGATTTTTCCTTTCCAAATCCCCAAGATGACGTAGATTATAACAAACCACTCGCGACATGGATTAACCACTCCACTTTTTGGATTCGCGGGTGTGGTAAAGACTTTTTGGTAGATCCGATCTGGAATGAACGCTGCAGCCCTTTTAATTTTATCGGACCCAAACGTCGGCATCAGCCTCCTATTAAGTTGGATGGATTTGCAAAACTAGATTATGTGATCATCACTCATAACCATTATGATCACATGGATAGGCCAACTATTTTGAAACTGTATGCGCTTTATCCCCATATTTGCTGGATTATTCCAAAGGGTGTGGAGAGCTGGTTTAAACGCCACTTGCCAAAGGCTAAAAGATTGGAACTGGATTGGTGGCAGTCCCAGTGTGATGATGGTGTGCGTTTTACAGCTGTTCCAGCTCAGCATTTTTCAGGAAGAGGACTCTTTGATCGCAATCGTACAGTTTGGATGGGGGTGGTGGCTGAGATTGGTGGTAAGCAGATTTATTTTGCTGGAGATACTGGCTACAACGATGCAGATTTCAAGGAGATTGGAGAGAAGTTTGGGAAGATGGATCTCTCACTCATTCCGATTGGAGCCTATGCACCACGACGTTTTATGAAGAGTGTGCATATCAATCCGGATGATGCAGTGCAGATTCACCAGGAGGTGAAGTCGAAGCAAAGTCTAGGAGGGCATTGGTGGACATTCCGTCTTTCAGTAGAGATTCCAGATAGGCCGCCTTATGATCTTTTTTCAGCACTCGAAAAGCGGGGGATTGACCCTCTTGCCTTTCGAGTTGTAGAACCCGGCGATTCCATTAATTGGTAGCTTGGAAAGGACCCTTTATCCATGCAAAAATTTGATTTTTTAATTATATGATTCTATATACTGATCTTTATGATCATTCTACTCAACCTCAGGGTCACCCTTTACCGTCTTGCACATTTCATCCACACACTCTTTTGCTATTATCCCAAATTTCTCTCGACTGACCTTAGAATGGCCTCTCAATATTTTTTGCGTGGGCCTTATAAGTTGACAGAAGAATACGGGGAAACCCCTCTCGCTACTCTCGATAAAATAGCACGTGAATTTCGAATACTTTCAAAAGATACAGTTCTAGAGCTCGGCTGTGGGACTGGTCGGACTTGTTTGTGGCTACGCTCTTTTATCGGTTGTCGTGTAATTGGCGTTGATCATTCAAAAGCTTTGATTCAAAAAGCTCAACGCTTGGGCTCTGCTGTGGAATTCCGCTGTGAAGATATACTGAAGACAGAGCTCAATGCTAATATTCTCTATTTTTATGGAACTTCATTTTCCGATGATTTTATTAGAAAGTTGACCAAGCGCATCAAGGATCAAAAGGTGATCACAGTGAGTTTTCCTCTCTGTGATTATGACAAACGCTTTCGTATTGAGAAAACAATCACAGGCAGCTTTCCTTGGGGAAAAACAGAAATTTACTTAAATGTAGTTCAAGAGTATAGCTGAATCAGTAGAAAATTGCAGCGTTTCACCCACGCGAAAGTCTCGCGACTGAGCGATCCTAAATGACCCAATGTTAGGAACATGGGGTGATTTAGGATCGCTCAGTCGCGAGAGCTTTGGCGCGGTCAAACACTGCAATTTTGTACTGATTCAGCTATAGAGCTGACGAACAAGATCCTGCTCCATGCGCAGCAGTTGTGCTAAAATCTCATTCCAATTTTTGAACTCGCGTGTGCGCTCGTCAATCGTCCGTGTGCTCTCCTCTCCCTCTGTTCTGTGTAGGCTAGATTTATGTTCCGCCCAGGAACGCTCGCCTTCGCAGAAGCTAGACTGAACCTGACCCATCGCCTTATTCATCTCAGACATCGAGAAGCACATCTTGCTAAGATTATCGAAGACTTTCGCACGTTTCATCCCCTCAAAACCACTATAGACCATTTTCAACTTATCCAGGATAAAATCTCCGCCGACGTGACCGATGATCGGCAACGCTCCAGAAACCAAACCGAGTACGCCTGCTCCTACACCTGCAAAAAGAAGCAATTTCGCTTGGCTTTTATACTGTTTGACAACACTCTCCATCCAGACGATTTGGTAGTGCCTCTCCTCGAGTCTTGAAGTGCGCTCCTGATGGTTGTCTTCCACTTCAAGCTTCATCAGCTCGATGAAAAGCAGCATCACATCGAAATGAGAGACACGCACTCCAAAGAATCCTGATAGATCGGAATCTTGCATCATCGTGCGCAAGAAACTTTCAAAATCGGCGTTCTTGTTCGGCTGAAAACGTCTCTCCGCTACGCGCTCTACTTTCTCTGATCCAACGATCTTATTCTTTTTGTCCCGTTTGAAATTGCGCTTTTTATGTGGTGATTGTTCAGGATCCTTATTCAATCTGTGAAAGGGGCTATTTTCAGTAGATTGATTCTGAAGAGGCTGATCAGTTATTCCCCGTCTAGAAGTGCCCTTTTCTTCAGCTATTCTGCTCTTTTCATGACGCAAACTACTCATCTGAGAGGGTGGTACAGTTTGAGATTTACCCAAGTTGGGCTGCGTAGATTGTTTTGCGACTTCAAAAGAGCGAGGTTCCCTATTCTCTTTTCCTAAGGACATTTTAGGGGGGTGGTCGGATTTAGAGGTGTGCGTTTTCGTTGAAATCTTTGAATCCTGGTCACTATGAACTAACTCCACTTTAGAAGTTTTGGTTTCTTCAGATTTTGCTTCAGAGTTCTTCATCAGATCACTCTTAGAGTATTCCCTACTCTCTTTTTTCTCAGAAGTCCGCTCTTTACCGCCTTCTTGCTCGTTATCGATTCCAAAAGGGCGGCGTAGTACATCTTTTTGTTGGGGCGTAGGATTGCAAGTTATGATAATCGTTTGTGCTAGCACAGTCACCATGATCTCTGCAGGAGTGCGCACCCCTCCTTCTGGTGAAGGAGATGTAAGTTGTTGTGTTTGAGCTGTTTCTGTTATCATCGATTTACCTTCTGATCGGCTCTAAAGAGCTCTGTTTCGAATTCAAGTAGGTTGGCAAGATCTTCAAAGAGCTTTTCTAGACGGTGCATGCTGCTCTCCACCATCTCCTGCAAATCTTCACGTCTATGTTTGAGCTCTGCCAAACGGATTTGATGCTCACGGATCTTCGCTAATCGATTTCTATGTTTGTAATTGCTCACGCCTTCACCGAAACTGGTCGTCCCATAACCCATCATGATGACACCACCCATGACCATTTGAGAGGCTTCCATTGCCTGCTTCACTGCAGTAAATCCACCGAAAACCACCGCTGCACCACTTAAAATGAAGCAGAGGACTGTGATGCCGATCTGCATCCACATGATTATCGAACGCTTCTGCTCAGGTGTGCCTGGAAGTTTTTCTGCAATCTTCTCCCAAGCTCCAGTCAACTGCATCAACTGGTTGGTGACCATGATGAGCCCGGCAAACAAAAGCAGCGCTCCTGCAACAACTCCGACTCCAGTCATGATGAGCGCAATCCCTGTCATGATGCCGAGAAAGCTTGTGAACCAAGAGAAAACCTGTGTCGCAACAGACCAGCGCTTGGTCGATTTTTCATCATCGATCGCCTTCTTCATTTCAGCAAGCCGCTCCACGTGTGTCTTGTCGGTCTCTTCCTGGTTAAGACGGATCTGCTGCTTCGTCTGGTAATGCGAGCGCGAGTCGGAGATAAGGCCCATTTTCGTCAAAATGTAGTAGAGCGCGAAAATTCCCATTCTAGGTCTAACTAGAAAAGGTTTGTTACAAGAGGGCTCCATTTTTGTGTAAGTGTGAACCTTTGGGAGAGCAGGAATTGGAGTGGCTCTCACTCCTTGGCCGCGCAAGTCGTCTTCAATCTCGTAGGTCCAATTGCGCTTTCTCTCTTCACCCTGGTCAAGAGAATCCCGGACGCGGACTTCCGCTTGCTGATGGGTTTGCGTGCTCACTTCACCGCGTTTGCAAAGAGGGGAGCTCGTTTCACGCTTATATCCTCTTTCTACATCTTTGTTGGGCAGCGGCGTTGTTTTAGAGTGAGAATGCTCTATATGGGGCTTTTGTTGAAAGGGTTTTGGCAGGGGAGGCATTGCAATCCGGGTCAGCATCCGAGGGAGTGATTGCTCAACAGACCTCTCTATGCGGTTTGCAAAAGAGGTCTCGTATTTTTTTTGATTGGCTTCAAGAACGCGCGCTTTGAGCGTAGACGTTTGCTTAGCTTCTACTCCTACTTCTACTTCTACTTTATGGTTCTCCTGGAGCTGCTTTCTTATTTCCATTAACTTCGAAGAAGATGCTTTTTGCTCACTGCATGAAAAATCATGCGTTTGGCCTTTGATTGTGCCCTTTTGTTCATCTTTAGGACATTCGGGCTCAAGATCAATGGCCGCCTCACCGATTGCCCAGGCGGGAATGGCTAACATGGTTGCAACTCCCGGGCTAATTCGAAAGCAATCAAAGCTTCCTTCTCGTTGCCGATCGCTTTATAACAATCATGAGCATAGAGGTGAGGCGCAGGGTTAGTATGATCTAAAAGAGTGACCACAGCATAAGCTTGGAGGGCCTTTTCAAAACGCTCTAAAAGCTGCAAGCAAGCTCCAAGCCCCATCCAAAAGCGCGGCTGATAGGGGTCTAGAATGATGAGGAAGCGAAATCCATTAGACGCTGCTTTGAATTCATCATCAGCATAAAGAGTATAGGCTTCCGTATAGAGCTCTTCCATTTCATCGTCAGAGATATCAAAGGCGAGCTTCAATGTTTCACTTTTCAGCAGTTTATTCGGGATGAAGTCCTCAAGATAAGCATCAAAATCGTCAGGGAAGGGATTGTCTTCCCCACGGATCTTCCCAACTCTCGCGATAACCTCTTCTATCTTACTCACTATGGCCTCATGTTATGGATGATCGTGTCGATGACCTCTTTCAGCAATTTCAGAACGTTAGAACGTGCTTGGTGGCATTGAGAAGCCTCTTGTAGGTAGCGCTGCATGTCGGTGCGCTCCAACTGAGTGATTTTTTCCATGCTATCCTTGCGCATCTGGATATTCTCTTTCAGTAGATGCTTCTCACTCTCTTCCCATTTGTACTTACCTTCAGGAAGGTCGACGCCGATTTCGCGTGCACGGTCGACGAGTTCTTTCATCTGGGGATCATTACTCCAATCGATTGCCTTCCCAGCATTGTTGATTTTCGCCATCAAAAGGCTTAGTGTATCGATCTTATCAGTACGGTCTTTAATTTTGATGTAGAGCTGGTGCGCTTCAGCTTCTGCTTGGCCAAGGATCCGTGCCATCAATGCCATGAACTTGACATAGATGTTGTCGATCGACTCCAAGTTCACTGTCTGATTGGGTGGTGTCGTTGTCGAAACTTTTTTGCCCAGCACCTTGTTGATCGAGGCATGAGGTTGCTTTTTCTTCTGATCACCCGGCTGTTGATCCCGCTTTTGACCGCCACCTGCTTCACGCTCTTCGACCTTGAGGCTATTGCTATTCTTCTCAATATTTTTCTGGGTAGTTGGCGGAGTGGCGACTTGCACTGTCGCTGGTTGGTTGACTGGCACAAGAGGCTCAGTCTGCTTCGCAGCTGCGCTATTCATAGCGCTGGCCAAGGAGAAGAGGGAGCGGTGGACTTCTGGTTTTTGTGCCGCCATTTTGGCAACATCCGCTCTCCTATTTGCGCCAACTGGCTCTTGATTGCTTGGTTGAGATTCCTCTTGCAGCACTCTCAGCATGACATGGATGTCATTCATCAACTGGATTTGATCAGGCGGAATGTGAGAGAAGGTTTTCCCCTCTGGCATCTTGGCATCCGCGATCATCTTCGGTAGCGCTCGAGCCAGTTCAAAGAGTTGGGTCAGCATTTCGCTATTGGGAAGGAGAGTGACCATGTGGAGACCTAATTCACCTTCGACAGAAGGGGGCATCATGCCGATTGGACCGATTTCTCCCTCCATGCCGATCGTTGGCATTGGTAAGACAGTGGATGTCATTTTTTTCTCCTTAAGAATTTTCTAGAGAATATAGGGTACATCTTCGCGGATTTTATCGCAAATAGAGGCAAGAAAGTAGAAAAGTTTATCTTATAATATATATAATTTATTTTATTAAACCAGAGATTGACCAGAATTGTCATGGTAGGGCAGAATCGTCCCTCCATCTGCCCAGGTGGTGAAATTGGTAGACACGCCAGATTTAGGTTCTGGTGCCGTGAGGTGTGTAGGTTCGAGTCCTATCCTGGGCAATTGGTTTTTAGTTTTGTGCGCCCTGGTGGTGAAATTGGTAGACACGCTAGCTTCAGGTGTTAGAGCTCTCACGGGCATGTAGGTTCGAGTCCTATCCAGGGCACATTACCGAACGTTTTGTCAAAAAGACCTAAATGTCCGGCTTTTTTTATTTTCTATCTCATTCTGAAACAACCAGATAAGAGCAACTACTTCGCTCAATCCAGTGGTTCGATATTTCCCATCTTCAAAAACCAGTTTTCCAGTGAATATTGAACCAAGAAGTTTTTTTCTAATATGTCGAGATGCTTGGCTGTAGTGCAAGTCGAGGTTGCCCGAAAGAGACATGTCATAGCGAGAGTGCTTCATCCTTTTTAGCAACTCACCTTACCTGGACGATGATGATTCAAAAGCAGTCCCTCAGAGGTAAGGTGAGTTAGCAAAATAGAATTCTTTGCTGGTGTTATTTGGGAATATTGGCTAAAAATGACGTCATGAGAAAATTTTCTTTAGAAATAGGTGAAATCTCCTATCTGGTAGAAGGAGAAGGTGCTCAAGGTTTTCTACTCGTACATAACTCGGGGGGAAGCCATGAGATGATGAGTCATACAACAGCTCATTTCTCGAAAAAAGGAAGAGTCATTGTTCCAGATCTTCTCGGACATAGTCTCAGCGACTCTCCTAAAATGGAATACACTTTAACTGTTTTTGCAGAAAGCTTGATTCAGCTTTGCAAGCATGAGAAAATGAAGAGAGTCATTTTGATTGGCCTGAACTATGGAGCAAATATCGGCATTGAGATAGCCAAGATGGTTCCGGAGCTTGTTTCCCACCTGATTCTCATAGAGCCGCCGATTTTCATGGAACCTTGGATTGTCAAAGTTGTGGAGCAGCAAATCCAAGAGCTGGTGAATCCTCGTGAAAATTGGGCTCAAGAGAGTGTCGATTCGACTATTGTAAAAGTGGCTGAGCTTGAACGGGGGATTGCCCTGAAGGCTTTGAAGGCAACTCCTCACTTTGTCAAAATCTCAACGTATAAACATCTTTTAGCATGGGATAAAGAGCATGTATTTAACTGCTTGATTCCTACATTGATGATTCAGGGATCAAAGCCGTTTTGTGCTGAGGAAAAGGCGCGCACGGTTTTCTCACATCTCCAGGTTGGTCGTGTTGTAGGTTCTGGACCTTGGCTTAATCTAGAAGTCCCTACCCAAGTGCATTCTATGATCGATAGATTTCTTGATTTAATGAGTGCTTGGTCCAAACAATGATCGATCAACCCCGAGAGCTTTGAGGACAGGTCAAAATTATCAACTCACCTTACCTGGACTTTGTACAAAGTCGAGATTTAAATCTTGCAATTAGTATCAGCTATATACCTAAGATCGGTATCAAGCATTTTTGAAGTCAAACTTAATAGCCATTGACTAACTGAATTCATGTATTGGGGAATATTGCCTTCAAAAGATGGAGGGGTGGATTTGAGTGTTTTCAACCTTTCGTGGAGAGATGCCAATAAGTTTCGTATTTCCACGACCTGCGTGCTCTCAGATGAATCCTGAAAGCTTTGTAAGCAATTTCGAATAGGTATCATCACTTCAATAATATGACGCCATTGTGGATTATACTTTGGCAAGGGACCTAAGATCTTTAGCAGCTGTTCTCTTTTTGACAATCGGTATCGTTGCTCATTCCTCACAAGCGATCGATCCAATAATCCACTCAACCACAACTCTTGTAGAATCTCGGCTAGATTTCGTTTGGAATAACCAATCTCCATAGTATCTGAAATTGAAAAGGGAATGTCTTCATGAGTCAGAAAAAATGTAACAATATCTGCTCGTGCTCCTGTTCCAAACAAAGATCTAGCTCTCATATTGAAAAGTGCTGGAGAGTCCAAGGAGCGCAAATAGGACTTATGGCTTAGTTTGATCGCTAATGGTGTGGTTTTTTGAAAAACTGGCCACTGAGCACGAGAAACAGAATTTAGAGTGGAAGAATATTTGGAAAATGCCTCTAGAACGCTGAAATCATACTTTTTTATAAGAGATTTCAATCGGCTAACAGAAATAAAATGATGGTATTGAGAACACCAATCTAAAGATTCATCTCGTAATCGAGGATCTGTCTCAGCTAAAATCGCAGTGAGTACAATGAGGTCTTCTAAAGAGATCAAACAATTTTGATGTTTCCTCTTATGTCCTTGAACACCTAGTTCTGTCCATAGGCTCCACGCAAGGTCCAAAAGACGTTGATCTAATTCTTTAATCAGGTGCATAGAGGACCTCTAGCGCTTTATCAAGTTCGCTCGCAAAAACCTGTGATACATCATGACCCAGACACCAATTCTTTGCCTTTTTAAGTTCTTTGTCAGAAGGTTTTAAAGCTATTAGATCAGCAAAGTGTTTGCTCCTGGGTCCTTTTTCCCGCCTAATCGATAAGATAATCTGCTCGATTCGAGCATTTAAACTTCATGATAATAGAATAGAATTTCTTTTTCAATAAGGATTCTTGGCAGAGTCGGCTGGAAGTAGACACGCTAGCTTCAGTATGTTAGCTTAATGATTTATTTTTTGAATGTACAAAGTCCAGGTAATGTGAGTTGTTAATCGATCTTTTGAGGGGAGGGTGCCCACTTTCTTAAACGGATCGAATCGTATGTTGCAAATAGCGACAGAACAATAATCCCAACTACTCCAGGAACACTCACCCAGAAGAGGTTAGGGTCGATAAAAATGAGAATCGAAACTCCCGCCACGGCATTCATCGTTCCATGAAAAATGGCCGGATAGATTACAGGCAGATTGCGCGCTCTATAGGCACACAGTAAAGGAGACAATGCCATACAAAATAACACCATCATCCCCACGCCTAAATAGGGCATCTCAGGATAATTTAAGCCAAAAAGTACAACAAGGGGCGCATGCCAAAGCCCCCACAATAAACCGATCAATAAGGAAGCCTTCAAAAAACCATGATGCTTCAACTTTTCCCAAAGATACCCTCTCCACATCAACTCTTCCCCAAGCGCTGCAACCATATTCACAGATACCCCAGCCAAAATCGCGATTAGAGAAAAGTAAACAGAAGCAACTACGATGAAAAGCGCTGGAGGCAATGATCGAAACAAAGGCGGCAAAGAATAGCGAATCTGATCAAATCCGGCATATTGTGCAAAAGGAAGGCTAACTAATGAGATAACTAAGACAACAAGAAGCGCTTTTAAACAAACCTTCAAAAATCTCCAAGTTGGCTTTGCAAGAATAGGAATCTTAAATCCCTCATTCTTAGCAAAAATCAGAGCGAGCACTCCAGGTAGCCACATCAAAACAAACCCGAAGGCCACAAAAGGAATGTGTACCTGTCCATATAGTGTATAAAGGATCACAAAAAGGCCAGTCAGTCCATAGAGTAAAGCATACTTCATTTTTTCAATAACCAGAGTACAAGGTTTATAATCACCGTCAGAAAGAGGCTTAACAAAAAAGAGGTCATTAAAGGAAGGTAAAGAACAAATTTCTCGCCCCCAAACTTCATATCACCTGGAAATTTTCCAACGGCCAGGCCAATTTTGGTCCCACCCCAAATCAATGTCCCAATAAATGAAACTCCTAAACCAAAGAATAGGAGCCATTTACTAATTGCTAAACTATCCATCGCTTTAGAGAATTATCGCACTTAAAAAAAATGTCAACTGATAATTTGTTCTCGCACTATAATTAAAAAAATCACTATAATTAAAACTGGTTCAGGTCATCAAGAGAGGGAGCTCGATGAAAATTATCAGATGCGCGCTATTAGCTGTCTTTGCAACGCTCCCAGCGCTTCAATTTGCTCAGCCACAAGTGGAAGTTTATGAAAGCGAATTTGCTGAAGATTCTAACAATCATATACATGAAGAATGGCATCTTCGACCTTATGATGAGGAATTTCGAGAAGAAGAGAATCCATACGTTCAAATAGATGGGCTTGAGAGCGAGACATTTATTGAAGAGTCGAATGGGGGTGAGTACTACGAAGATGAAGAATATCCAGTTTCAACACAAGATGAGATTAATCGTGGGGGAGTTGGAAGAGTCTATGTCTATTATGGAACCGGCAGACCGAGAGCCTACTACAACCGCCGCTACTTTTATCATAGAAAAGGGTATCCTTATGGCCCTTACTACTATCGCTATTACTACTACCCGTATCAGCGCTCAGCTCGTTACTATCAGAGAGGTTGGTAGATGAAGAATGCGGCCTCGATTTTAGGCATTGTTGGCCTAGCACTCCTTTTTTTAGCAGCACCCTTTTGTGCAGGAAATGTGATACGGATTGAAGCAGCAGGATCTGCCATTAAGGCTCATCCTGCTACCTATCAGTATAGTTATCGCTATTATAGGCCTGTCAAAGAGGCAGGTAGTCGCCAATGTTATTGGTACTACTCCAATGGATCCTATGTTTACGTCTGTCGTTAAACTTCTGTTCTACGATGCAAAACCATCTCTTCAAGTCTGTTTATGCGAGCTAAAGCCTCGTCAAGACCCTCAACTAAGCGATGGTGCTCTGCATTAGTTGGGCTATCAAATGTAGCAATCTGATTTTTCAGCAACTCATCTGTTGGCATCTTTCCAGATACGACGAATTCTGCAGCTTGGCTTAGAACATCGATGTTTCCTGCGGGACTGATATGACGACTAATCGCCTTTGCAATGAGCTTTTCTTTTGCTAAAATGTCACGAGCAATCCCTACCCATAGTGCCTTTTGTTCCTCTGGGCAAATGATGTAGTTTTCTATCAAAAAGTTACTTGCTGATCTATAAACTTCATCGATAGCTCCACGTACATTTTGTCGATTGTCCCTATGAGAAGCTTCAATCGAAGTGAGGCAGGTCCCTGAGCCATTTGCAGCTCCTGCAAGCACTCCGCCTAAAAATGCAAGGGCTGTTTTACTCCCTACGGATGCTAATCCCACCATCACGGAAGTCCAACCAAGAGAACATCCCACACAAACTGCAGAGCATGCCAATGGTGAATAGGAACAGACATTAGGACATTCTCCCGCAGGTATTGAAAATCTAGTGTTTACTAACGCTTCGGTCTGCTGAGGTGTGAAAGGAGATGCATTGTTCTCGAACGTTGCGAGAAAAACAAGTAGCGCGTTCAGGTCAGTTTCTGATGGAAGGAATCTATCGGATTCTCGCGCTCGAATTGGACAGCAAGTTGGCTGTTTAGTGACTGGAAACATGAGGACCTAGGATTTTTAATCGTTGTTACTATAACAATTTAAGTATTATAAGTAAATGATTAATCCTGTTTTCTAGCCCCTTCCAGCTCTTGCACTTTTTGCTTTGTTGCCTCTAATTCATGGCGAAGCTCAGCGATCATTTGATTACAATGTTCCATCAATGCCTCTTGTCGCTGCCTGTACATCTCGAATTCGTCGTTAGAGGGACTATCAAATGTAGCGATCTGGTTGCGTAGACCTTCATCAATTGGGAATTGTCCCGTTAGGGTATGTTCGTTCAAAGTTGAGCCATCTCCTACAGAGACGACATGTCCTTTGACTACGTAACGGGCAGCCTGGAGAAGAATTTCTAAATTTTCTCGAGTTTCAAGCGATTTCGCTTCAAAATCTGCTCTTAAAGCGTCTGCTCTATTCAAAATTTGATATGCCAAATCTTGCCAGGATGATTTGGCAAGAGTAGTTCTTGCATGTAGAAATTCACTAATCAAATGGTTAGCTGCTGCACGCCACTCTCTATTGATTTCGTTTAGGACATCTTGTCGTTTATCTCGCTGTAGTGACTCTAATGTCGAGAGAAGAGTTCCAGAGCCGTTTGCAAGCCCTGAGCAGAGGGCGCTTAAAGAGACAACACCCCAGTGAGCTAAACCAGCAGCAGGAGCGGCTCCTCCTATCAATCCACTCGCACATCCCAGTGTGAATCCCGCACATGCAGCCGCACGTGCTGTAGGCGAACCACAGCATGGGCTGAGATGGCAATTATTTTTCGATGGTACAGAGAATCGACTGCGATCCAATATTTCATTTTGCTTTAGTGTAAATGGAGAGAAGCGGCCTTCTATCGACGAAAGAAAAGTAAGCAACTGTGTTGCAGAATCAGGAGCGCAAGGCACGCTCGGGGATGGCCTAGTGAATGGGGAAGAAATTCCTGGAGCGACTGTAATTGGCTGATAGGCACTCATAAACAAAATCCTTTTTGTTCTGCATGTAATATACAGATATTTTAACATATAGAAACTTTCAGGTCACTATTCAAGAATGTAATATATAAAGTCAAAAAATTAATATGTAAGTTTGAGCGAGGCAGTCACTGCTGGATAGGGATCGAATGTCCGGCCAGTCCCGTTATGGAAGACAACGACAGGTTGCGATAGGCCCACTTCAAACTTGGGTGTCACCCGACTTGAGCCCTTAGGGAGCTCAACTCCGAAAACTCCCTCGAGAGTCATCGCCTCCGCTGTACTAAACCGCCCACCTTTATAATCGATGAAACTGCCAATCCCGGGTCCAACCCCTACATAAACATGTTCGTTCAAATTTTTAGTAAGCATTACCCGCCCCCATACATATTGTTGATATGAGGGGGTGATTCTATGAGAAAGAGAGAGGTCGACAGAGCCTTTGTAGGTCTCTACACGTTTTCCTATACTCATGTAGGTGCATTTTTTCTTCGGTTGGAGGGGCATCGTTCCTGCCCCTAGATCAAAATAGGTCTCAGAAGGGGCTGCAAAGCCGACGGTAAAAAGAAGGAGAATTAAGAGAAAATACTTCTTCATAAAGTATAATATTATACTTTATAAGTAGTCTAGAGTCAATAATTTAGATATATATATATATATATATATTCGATAGCAACTGTTTCTGAATTCATACCTAAATGGACACTTCTTCCACGGAAACCGGGAGACCCTGGAAACATCAGGCACTATACCTGATCGGTTGGGGAAGGCTACAAACTACACGCCCAACGTGTACGTAACCAGGGATTCGCACAGAAGTATCTGAAGAGGGTAAATGGTCGAAGACAGAAGTTGGAACACCCCAAGGGTCGGTAATATAATGTGTACCTACACTATGGCAGGAGCCGTATGCGGAAATTCTGCACGTACGGATCTGTGCGGGGGCATCAAGTAATTGATGTCCCCTACCGCGACCCTAAAAAATCCAGTTATTGCGATTTTGGTCCCGGGAATTGCTACGGATTCGCCAATTCTGGTTTATCTTCCCTTATTATTGCGATGAATAGGATGATTAAAGGTATAGTAATCATAGCAGCGGATCCTGAATAAGGAATAGATAATTTACCAGTCCGTGCTAAAATACCACAAACAAACATCGTGATCAGGCCTGCCACTGCTAGCGTGATCCCCCCGTAGCATAGTGTATTTTTAACACAACTGCTAGGAATTGTAGAAGCCATTTATCCCCCTTTTTATTAAGTTGAGTTTTTAACTCACTTTGTTTTAATGCTAGAAGCCTCTTGCCTCAACCTTTCCTTCGCCAGATTTGATTATTATTACGACCAATAGAATCAGTGGAGGTATACCAATCATGGCAAGAGCTCCTGTATACGGCAGAATAGGCAATTTGCCAGTTCGTCCTAAAATACCACAAACGAACATCGTGATCAGACCTGCTGTTATTAGCGTGATCCCTCCGTAGTATAGCGTGTTTTTGACATAATCCGTATTAATTTTAGCAGTCATCTATTTTCTCCTTTAATAACAATCAGTTAGACTTATTATATAGAAACGATTGCAAAAAGTAAATTAATGAAAAATTTATTATATAGGTTCTGGCTCATAGACCGGGCGCACTTCAAAGCCACACTCGCGAATCGCAAGGAGGACATTCAGGATAGGCTCCCACCGCGCCTCGCGATCAATTTTTAAAAGAATTTGTGTCCGTCATTTGTCTTCCGGAAGCAGCCCTTTGGCATATTGGCTTTCAAGTTCTGCAGCGATCTCTTCAGCAGTCTGCATGGGGTGGTCGCGCACTTCTGTGATCCATTTGTAGGAGCCATTTTCAGCGACAGAAATGTTGATCAGTTTGAAATCTTGAGCTTGGTTGAAAGAAGGGCTGCCCTCATGATGCGACTGCACAAGGTCGATGTCAGTATCTCGCATCACAATCCGAGAAACCGCTAGACTTGCAAAAATCGCCATCATCAAGAAAAGAAAGTCAAGCATCGGTGCCATTGTAAATCCGCCCTGCGATTTTAACTCCTCCTGTGGGACGTAGCTCATGATGCCTCAATCAAGTTGCCCAAAGAGAGTGTTTCATTCTCTATGGTATTCAAAAGATGGACAACACGGAATTTCAGAGTTGCATAGAAAATCGTGGCAAAAATCGCAACGATCAAGCCTGCAACAGTTGTCCCGACAGCAATGCCGAGACCATCGAAAATAGAAGCCAACGTGTCTGGGCTCCGGTTGACATCATAGAAGGCGGTGAATAGGCCTAGTACTGTTCCCAAAAGTCCCAGCATCGGCGCAATCATCGCAACATCATTCAGTAGAGAGAGCCTCTGCCAAAGCGCCACACCGCAGCGCTTTCCTTCTGTCTGCATCGCCTCTACCATCACCTGATGGCC
>CAZXQV010000002.1:0-22711 GCA_964643195.1 uncultured bacterium
CCTTGATCAACTCGCAAGGAGTTGGCCTTCCTTGTGATCGTTATATCTTGACTACTCAATTCCTTTCGGTGAGAGAAAAAGTGCGTAAGGTCGATTAAAAATATTATTACACAAGTCTTGGCATAGGACCCTTCCAGAGGAAGAGGCGGGTGCCTACAAGCGCTGTGACTAGGATTAGTGCAAGCAGGGGAAGCAGGTAGGTGGATAGATTGTACTGTCTCTTAGCCCCTTCAAAAGCTGTACGATTTTGAATCTCCGTCAAATCACAGATGACTATCTTTTCAGATTTGACCAGTCGATTTCCCGTAAATGTTTCAGTATCTAGTGGTTCTGTTGTTGTACCAGCCGAAGCAAACGAAGCTGGAGTAGTGGCTAGCTTCGCGTCGTATGCCTTTTTCATATCGATAGAGCATCCCTTCTCCCACGCTTCTTTCCGCTCTTTACCTTTGAAATGAGTGTAAGCGAGCAGGGCGATCGCGCCAACCACTAGAGGAGGAGCTACGAAGAGTGGGTTGATTGAGAATTGATGCATGGCACATCCAGCTGCAGCCAAGAGGCCACCCGCTAATAATGCCATGAAAAAGGCGCGGGAAACTCCCCAGCCAAGACCATTTCGATATTTACTGTCACTTTTTGAAATCCGGCGGAAGTATTTGTCGTGACCCTTCTTTACAAACTCATCACTTCTTTTGGCAAGAAGCAGGCCGGCTGCGGCACCGTAGAGCATTACAGCCGTAGATCCGATGCCGAACATCTGCAAAGCATACCCCATTTGAAAGCGGAAGAAGAAGGGAATGATGATAGCGGCGATCGAAAGAGCGGTAAGTGTAATCCCTCCGCCTAGCCGCAGGCGATCAAACGGTACTCTCTCACGCACTGTTTTATCGGGTACGTTTTTAGGTATGAGGGTTTTGATGCTTCGGGTTACATACTTACCCTTTTGTGAATCATAGACTAGAGTCGGTGTATTAACTTCCTCATATACAACTTTAAATAGTTGCGTATCCATTATACTAAGCTCAGTCGTATCAGGCGGATAGAGTTTGGTGTCTTCTGAATCTTCCATTTTTCCCTGCTTCGAGAAAATGGCTGCTTGTTTGTCACAACCAGCTTTACTTGCAAAAACATAGACATTATTTTCGAAATAAAGAACGTGGTAGGTTCCGAAAACTCCTCGAGTAAAATAGTTATTGAGCCCTTCTGTTAATTGTTTCATGTGAAGAGGCGTCCGCTGTTTTAATGCTTGAACATGATCTGCTCCATGAGTTGTCAAAGTCTTGAGAACATCCTGCGCTTCCGTATAGTCCTGATAGCTCTTTACAGAAGCAACAGCTAGAGTGGTAAGTAATAATGCTCCGCCTCCAAAAGCTCCTAGAAGGTAGGGTGTGATCCCAAGCTTGGCAGAGAGAACATTGAATGGGCCTAAATTGTAACCGTAGTGACCCAAGACCCCAAGGGTGCCGACAGCGACCAGAAGTGCCCCCAGGGCTACACTCGATATTAATAACGCCCTGTCCCCAGGTGACCAATGATCAGTTGGCCGATGTAGATGTTCATATTGCTGGTTATTGTCTGGTAAGGAATATATTGGCATGTAAATATTGTAGCATGAAGATTCAATTAATAGGAAGTATTTAGCTGATTTTCAAAGGATTATTACATATACCCATGGACGACTTGTTGGATCACAAGCCGCCAGCCATCGACAACAACAAATAGTAAAATTTTGAATGGAAAGGAGATCATCACAGGAGGGAGTAGCACCATCCCCATAGACATCAAAAGAGAGGTCACCACCATGTCGATCACAAGAAAGGGGAGAAAGAGTAGAAAACCGAGCATAAAGGCCGTTCTAAGCTCAGAGAGCACGAAGGAGGGGATCACACAGTACCAGGGGAAGTTATCGGGTGTGACCTCCTCGGGTAGCTGAACATCGCCCATTTCTAAAAAAAGTTGTAGATCTTTTTCTCGAGTATGAAAGAGCATGAAGTTACGAAGGGGAGGCCATGCTTTTCCAATAAATTCTTTCAAACTCTCTTCGTTGACCCCTTTGGCTAAATAGGGGGTGTAGGCTTGTTGATGAATCTCTTTAATGACAGGCTGCATGATATAGGCTGTGAGGATCAGGGAGAGGCCAATGATGATCTGAGCAGAGGGTACGCTTGTAGCTAGAGCTTGTCTTAAGAATGTGAGAACGATAGAAATGCGTGTAAAAGAGGTCATCATGACTATCATGAAGGGGATAACAGCGATGAGGAGGGTGATGCCAACTATATGTAGGTTTTCAACCATTTCTCCTAATGAGACTCCTTAGCTTGGAGGCAAGGGGGGTGGGGATCGGTTCCTCCTCTTCCATTTCAACATCGGGTAGTTCAGTGATGAGGTTAAGGCCCGCTTGGGACTCTCCAATCACGACGAGCTTTCCAGCGATGTTCACTAGGTAGAGGGAGGCCTTTTGGTTGATAGGGCGCCTCTCTATAATTTTAATCGAAGCGCCGCGATTCACTTGAGCCATCCGGGAGCGCATGATCTTTTTAAGGATGATAACACTGATAAAAATGAGACCCACAATAATCATCAATGTGATGATCATATTGACAAACTCACCCCAGTAGTTGTAGCTTTTCCCCTCAGAAAAGTCTGTGGCGAGTTCAAGAAGGGAGGGGCTCTCTTCGGCTAGCAGTTTCAGCATTATTTCAATCCTTTAAGGCGGATGATAGGTGATGAGAGGAATAATCGCACTGGATATTGATGGGACGATTACAAAATCGAGCCATGATCTCCATCCGGATATAGTAAATTTCCTGAACAGCCTGATTGAAAGGCAGTACTATCTGGTTTTTATCACCGGACGCACCTTTGCTTTTGCGCAGCCGATCTTCCGCAATCTTGTCGGCACTTTTTATGTAGGTGTGCAAAATGGAGCGGCGCTTTATGAGATGCCTTCACAAAAGCAGCTTTCCAAACATTATCTTCCAGGGTCAACGATTCCTGTTTTAGAAACTTTTTTTTCAAAAATCAAAAGGCCTCTCTTGATTGAGATGGGTCATGAAAAAGGAGATCTTTGCTATTACAAGCCGTCTGACTTTACTGCTGAGGAGATGAGTTACATCGATTATCGCAAAAAACTCTCTCTTGCTAAATGGGAAGCTGTCGCTAGTTTTGCAGATCTTCATCTGACCGAATGTGCTGTTGCTAAATATTTTGCGGAAAAAGAAATAGCGCATAGTATCGCGGAGCAGTTGCATGATGAGATAGGGTTGAATGTGGTTGTGATCAACGATGCTTTTAAACCGGGCAGTTTTCTTGCGCATGTTAATCGTGGGGATGCATCGAAGGGGAGGGCACTGCGTGAGTTTCACGACAAGTGGGGTGTGCGACTGCCGATCATCGCGGCTGGGGATGACTATAATGATCTAGCGATGCTATTAGAGAGTGATGTGAAGATTGTGATGGGCGATGCTCCGGATGATCTAAAAAAGATTGCCGATGTGATTGCCAAACCAGCAGATCAACAGGGGATAATAGAGGCTATCAATGAACGGATATCTTAAAATTCGCAATTTGCGTGTGCATTGCACGATCGGTGTATTGGAAATAGAGCGGCAGGAAAAGCAGGAGATTTTGGTCGATTTTACCTGGCGCACCCCTATGGCTGAGTGTGTGCAAACCGACTCGATAGCGGACACAACTGATTATACTCAAGTTGCTAAAGTTCTAGAAGATGTGGCTAAGTCCGAGCATTTCAATTTGATTGAGACTTATGCTTATGAGGCGCTTCACGCTCTTTTTTCACAGTTTGCTATTGAGTGGGCAAAGATTCGGGTGAAGAAGAAGAGTGCTTTGCCGCTTGCTGACTACGTCTCCTGCGAATTTGAGAAAGAAGCATGATACTGGTTACGGGTGCTGCCCAAGGGTTAGGAGAGGCGATTGCGATTGAGCTTGCGCGTTGTGGTCACAATCTAGTGATCCATCACAATCAAACAGACCCCCAAAGAGTTGTAAAAATCTGCCGTTCTTTTGGAGTTCAAGCGGAAAGTATCCAGGCGGATTTATCAGACCCAACCAAATTCATCACTGCCTACTTGCGCCTTTTTCCTGAAACGAAGGGATTGGTCAACAACGTTGGACATTGGGAAGAGGGCGTGCCAAAGGATTGCGATAGTGTTGCATTGATGAAGATGAATCTACATTTGCCCGAAAAATTGATTGGGGCGCTCTTGCCGATTATTGAGAAAAATCGGGGGCACATCGTCAACATTGGGACAGCGGGGATTGAAAAACCGACTTTGAGTTGTACGGCTTATGCGGTGACGAAGGCAGCTTTATGGAAGTATACGTTGTCGCTGGCCAAGGCTGTGTCTAACGTAAAAGTCAACATGGTGTCACCTGGGGCTTTGGAGAATACGATGGGCAATCCGACGGGCAATTTGGTTGCTTTGTCTGAGGTAGCAAGGCTTGTGGCCTTTCTATTTTCAAGCGAAGCGATCACCGGCCAGAACATAGAAGTGGCTGCTGGTTTTCTTTTATAACATATAGAAATTCATCCGCAAACAGCAAGTTCTGCTGTTTGTGGTCAATCTTTACCAGTTTTGCCCGTTCTATTTGTTTTATTTTAATAGTAAAAAAGATATAATAGGGGGAATTTTTAATCAATGAAGCTTATATGATAGATCCAATTAGGACAGAACACCCTAATCAACCTGAGAATCTAAAGCGCATCTCGTGTGCAGTGACAGCTGCGTGTGTTGCTGTAGGCGTGATTTTTGGGGTTTTGGCTGGATTAGCTTTGTGGAAGGGAGGGGGGCTTTCTTTCAAGAATCCCAAGTTCTCTTATCTGGGTTTTGGAGCTCTAGGAGCGTCATTCATCTCTCTTTCAGCTGTGGCGATTCTGGCGATCTATAACAAGCGTGCGTATCCTTTAGTGCAGAAGCCATCCAAAGAGCCTGGAGTCGGTACTGCAGCGCTAGCTGTGGAGCCAGTAGATGTTAACGATATGAAATTTGGAAATTATACTCGCAGACAAATAGAGCAAACTTTCGACCGCTCCGATGGGAAGTGGCAGGGGAGAGTGCGGAGTGATGTTCCAGCGTGTAAGATTGAGCAAATATTCGCAAGCCAACCCGATTTTTTGAGATCTGTGATTTTATATCTTCTTTCTACTGAAAGAGCGATCTGGCGTAACTGGTTTATCTCTCCTGAAAATTTACCGGAAGAAGGGGTGTATACACCTTTAATGATGGAACAATATTTAATGGATCAACTCCTTGACGATCGAAATAGTATTCTGCAGCGGATGCTAAAAAAGGTATCTGCTCGATTTGTTGATTATATTATCAACAAAGATGAGCAAAAACCCGTTTCAGGGTTGAGTGGTACACCTCTAACAAAACAACAGATGTTGTCCTGTATACCTGGTGAATTGTGGCCGGAACATCTCCTTTTTACTGAAATGTATATGCAATCTCAAATAAACGCTTGGTGTACCGCTCGTAGCTTTCGCCCTACTGCCTTCTTAACAACGTTCTCTTCAGGGTTTGGCAGTTGTAAGAGTCCAAAACTACAAGCTGCTATTCTCGATTATCTGGTTCACGAGCAAGCAAGAGATCCTAATCGATTCCCTTCTGTCAATACAATAAAAACAGAGCATTTACCATTGACTGCCCACTATCACTATAACGATCATTTTATGGCTGCTTATCTGACAAGTAAGCCATCTCTAGGGGCTGTTCGTGACCCAGCATTGCGCGAAAAAATGGTCGACTACATCATTGACAATAAGCAGGAACTCTCTGATGGGATCGATTTAGAGTATTGGCCCACTCACAAGCCATTCACGCAAGTATTTCTAAATGAACAAATTAGAAAGAAAGTCGATTTTATAGCAATTGGAGGCACCTTCAAAGAGGCTATGATTTGGCATATCATTCAAAATAATATCTCACAGGGCGGTCTCATCCCTCTGAGTGATTGGCCGACAAGTGTGCCCTATTCATCATCTTTTCTAGATAAACAGCTATCGGAAAAACCTTTCAATCTTGATGATAAAGATCCCGTTTTCAGAAAGGCGATGCTTCAACACATTATTGAAAAAAGACATGACTGCTTATATGTAATAAAACCTTCAGATCTCTGTCCCAATTATAACTACAGTGATGAATTTAAACACGCTTATCTATCAAAGATTAATGGAACCGAACTAAGACAACTCCCCGATTCTATACGGCAGCCATTCATACTTTTCATCATTGAGAAGGAATTAGCCTCTATAGCTAGCATTCCGATAGAGCTGTGGCCGGAAGGCAAACCTTTTACTGATACTTACCGAAAAGGACTGCTGGGTCAGAAGGATTTTGCACTTCCAGTTGAAGAACGATTTCTTCCTTTCAAGCGGGATATGATTCTTTACATTGTGCATCAGGCGCCGGCACACGCTAGCTTGATATCACAATCTGATTTACCCCTTGCTACAGATTTTTCACAAGCCTTTATCGATTCATACCTGCAGAGATTGCAAACAGTTGCTGATTTTAGAAGACTTCCTGACGAAATCCGCCCACAATTTATCGATCACGTCCTCGTGAACAAGCCTTATTTGGGAGGCAGAATCGATCTGTCTTGGGTAAGAGTTCCTCTTTCTCTCGTTTTTATCGAGTGCTATTTGGCCAGCAATCCTAATCCTGACATCACCAGTCAAGAGATAAGAGAAGCGTTTCAGCAACACCAGGCAAAAGAACCCCGGCTCATTGTTGATGAGTTCATGATTACTAACAGCGCGCCCACACTCCTTGCTCAAATGATTCATCACAGTCGTGATGGGGTTGCTCAAGAGCTATTAACGAGGCTAAGGAGTGATGATATTAAAGCGATCAGCGAGGCTAAACAATCACACTTAGTCGCTTCTAGACTACCTAAAGATAGTAAATATGTTCCCCCGGATTCTTTCAAGCTAATCTGGAAAGACAACGAAGCTCAGTTTGCTGAATGGATAAAAAACCGTTATCGTCAAAAATCTCTTGTAGATTTTCTAGTTACCGGTCTCAGTAAAAAAAGGCAAAAAAAAATTATGTATTCTAATCTGCCACTATTTGGATTCGAATTTGTCAATGAACACGGCTTACATGTGAGAAAGATAAACGGCGACTCCACTGACTATTATAATGAGCTGCAAAGAGGACTATTCAGTAGCCTACCGGAAATTCTTCAGATCACCTTGAAATTCGTGCAGGCAGACTGCATTTAAATTTTAATCAAGCTAATTGGATGTCAGCCGCTAACAATCCTTTCGAGCTAGATCAAGCCAATGATCTTCCACCAGAATGACCCAATACCGACCCAGATCACGATGTTCACAATGCTCAATACAAAGCCTACCCGCCACCAATCTTTAATCTCAATATAACCTGAGCCGTAATAGATTGGCGCTGGTCCGCTTCCATACTGCGTCAACCCACCTGATAAGCTGCTGAAAAAGGCCAAAACTAAAATCGCATAGAATGGAGGTGTTCCAAGACTCACCGCTACCATCAAGAAAGCTGGGAAAATCGCTCCGACATGCGCAGTATTGCTTGCAAAGAAGTAATGTACATAGAAGTAAATGAGTGCCAGAATTGCAAACGCTCCCTGCCAACTCATCCCGCCTACTAACCGTACTGCTTGCTCACTCAGCCATGGAGTGAAACCAAGACGGCTCAAAGAAGTCGCAAGCATAATCAAAATCGAAAACCAGATAAACGTATCCCATGCGCTCGACTCATTGACGATATCCTTCCAATCCAAAATTTCAAAAATGATGATGAGAGCCACTCCAAGCAATGCTGCCACTGTCGCATGAATGTGAAACTGCGTCCCAAAAACCCAGAGAAATAGCAAAAGAATAAAGATCCCTCCCATCAAACACTCTTTCCCACTCAATTTGCCCAGCTCTGCTAATTTTTTGCGAGCGTGTGCTGGAGCATCGGGTGTCTCTTTAATCCCTGGAGGCATCATCTTATACACAATAAGCGGCATCACGATTAAGCTAATCAAACCAGGTACTAAAGCGGCTAAAGCCCACTGCCCCCAAGAAATTGAATAACCCATCTCAGTCAATAAGCCCGCCAGAAATGGGTTCGCTGCCATCGCTGTTAAAAACATCCCACTCGTAATGACCGAACCCTGATAGGCGACAAATGTCAAAAAAGAACCAATCCGCTTCTGAGTACCAAGCTCTGGATCGCTTCCAAATGATTTTGCCAGTCCTTTGGCAACCGGATAAACCACACCACCAGTACGCGCCGTCACACTCGGAACAGCTGGCGCTAAAAGCAAATCGCTGCAAAGCAAGCTATAACCTAAACTCAATGCGCGCTTTCCAAACAGCACCACAAAATAGTAGGCAATCCGGCTTCCTAGACCCGTTTTGATGAATCCACTCGAAATAAAAAATGCAAAGACAACAAGCCAAACAATCGAACTATGAAAGCCAGCTAAAGTTTCATCTAAAGTCAAAGTCCCTGTTAATGTAGTGATTGCAATCGCAATGATTGACAATGCCCCCATAGAAAAGGGTTTAAGAATGACTCCAATAATAGTTCCTATGAAAATCGCAAGCATGTGCCAAGCTTTAATAGGGATGCTTTCAGAGTGTGGAGCAAACCAGATCAGAATGCCCAGTAGAAAAGTAAAAAAAAGAGAGGTCCCGCGCCGTTTTGACATGGCTGCCAGCCTAGCCGATCTCCTATTTTAGTATAAAGAGGGAAGTGTAAATTCTTGTGAGGAAAGCCATTTTTCCATTTCTGTGACAGTGTCGTCGATCAATTCAGCATTTTGAAAAAGTCGGAAAAGGTGAGTCTCCTTCCTTAGAGTCAAAATGTGGCCTACATCTTCTAAACTAATGAAACAACCATCTATAAGCCCTTCATCAAAGGCTTGATTAATATGCTTATAAAGCTCTTCTGGGTATAGATCACAGCAAGAGCTTATCAAATTATCCCATACAAATGACGCTGTCCTTTCTAAAGATCCCTCAAGAAGAGACTCAAAGTAGCGCACAATCTCTAATCTAGATTTAATTCCACATCCGACAAGTTGGACTAAAGCACTTGTACAAGCAGCACGGACGTATTCGTTGATATTGGGGTTCTCAATCATTTTTTTTAAAGGCTCAATGTCGCCTCCGCAAACACTCGCTAGAATGCGCGCTAAATCTTCTGTGATCACGTCACCACCCACTAAATTGGGGATCTCTCCAGGAAATGAGAAGAGTTGCAAAATGAAAGGATAGGCTCGCTCTTCACGCAATTGAGCGCAAAGATACATTGCATAAAGATGACCTTGATAATTGTCATGCTCGATAATATCATCGATCCGATTCGATGCATCTTCAAGGATTTCAAGCAGATAAGGTATAATCTGTTCTTTTTTAACAACTGCCGCTTCGATCGCATCGCGCGGCAATGTTCCCATATCATAGGCAAGCTCTTCTAATATGTGTGCAATTTCCATCGGTTTTGCTTATACCGATTTTGCTCAAATCAGCAAAGCATTTTTCCTAGACAGAGATTCAAAGATGGGTTAGCATAGCTGCATGAAAACGATTAGAGCTATATTGTGCTTGCTTCTTGTTACTGCATGTCACAAACAAAATGCTTCTCAAACAGGAACTAAAATGACAAATCCAACAGTGACTATTCATACAAACCTTGGGGAAATTGAAGTTGAGCTTTTTCAAGCAAAGGCGCCAGAGACTGTTCAAAATTTCCTTGAATATGTGAAAGATGGTCATTACAGTGGCACTATTTTCCATCGAGTGATTGATGGATTTATGATCCAAGGTGGAGGTTTTGGAGGTGATTTTAAAGAGAAGAAGACCCGTCCTGCGATTCGCAACGAAGCGGATAATCGCCTTTCGAATAAGCGTGGTACATTAGCGATGGCGCGTACATCGGATATTCATTCAGCTACGAGTCAATTCTTTATTAACGTATCCGACAATAATTTCCTAGATTTCCGCAATCCGACACCTTCTGGCTTTGGTTACTGTGTCTTTGGAGAGGTCACAAAGGGTATGGATGTTGTGGACAAAATCAAGAAAGTGAAGACTGGAAGCGATAAAGGTCATGATGACGTGCCGCTGCAAGCAATCAAAATTTTAGAAATCACACAGAATTAATATATAGCTGAATCAGTACAAAATTGTAGTGTTTGACCGCGCCCAAGCTATCGAGCCTCAACGATTCTAAATTACCCCATGTTAGAAACATGGGGTGATTTACGATCGTTCAGTAGCGAGACTTTCGGGTGGGTGAAACACTGCAATTTTGTACTGATTCAGCTATAGTCAATCCAAACTGAATTGATTATATATTCAAAGCTTTGCAACAGTTCAGATACCCCAGGGTCTTTTGATTACAAACACTTGATAGTGATTGTGTTTTATTGAATGGTATCTTCTAAAACAAGGAGCCGCCTATGGCGCAGAAAAGAAGAGATGAGTTTTATACAGAAATCGATCAAATAACTGACAGAGAGGGATTTTTAGAATCGGTAGAAAAGGGTTTTTCGGGTATCGAGGATCCACGAGCACGAGATAATCAAACCTATCCTTTTCTCCATTTGCTGGTTATGATGTTATGTGCCATTCTTGCTGGCGCTAATACTATTCTAGATATTTATAACTATGCCCATCTGAAGTTACACATGTTCCGCAGACTTCTTTCAGTGGAAGAAGCTCCCAGTTATAATGTATTTTGGTGGTTAGTGAAGCGGCTTCATCCAGGGCAACTTGAAAAGAGTTTGATCCGATGGGTTCAGGCAATGCCTGAAAAAGATAAGCAAAAATTGATAGCAATTGATGGGAAACGTCTTCGAGGTCCTTGTAGAAACGGCAAAATACATTTAGTCTCGGCTTGGGATAGCACACGTAGTTTATTGCTTGGACAGGTAAAGACTGAAGAGAAATCCGACGCTTTGACACAGTCAAACACTCCAATTTTGTACTGATTCACCTAAACAGAGCTCTTTGGATGAGGGCTCTATCAGATTGATCGAAACCGGGAGTTGCCTTCGGTAGGCCATTTCGGTGATTATAGAAGAGATCGAGCAAGGAGGATGTCCAGTGTGTACGACGACGGTTTGTATTTTGGAGCCCGATAGGTGTCAAAGCATCGGTAAGAGACGGATTGCCTTCTGCCGTAGTTGTGGTGTCTGTGTGTCCGCTTATGTGGGTTGTTAGAGTTCTTATACGAACGTATGCGGAATCGCATTCAAAACATTGATAGCAGGGCGGGGTTTGACCGGAGTGGAGGGCTCGTATATGGTCTGTTATATCCAAGTAGTATCGATCGTTATTAATACTGAAAGAAGGACAGAACAGACAGTAGTGTTTACCACCATGTGCGTCAGATAGATGACTTAGCAATAGAGATTTGAGAGGAAATCTTGCAGTGCAATTTTGAAAGGCACAGATAAAGGGTGATTCTATATCAGGATGGCTTTCGTGAAGATGAGCATTCATGAAGCTAAGTACGCCAAGCATTGAAGCCCGGCAGCTTCTACATTCAACTTGGCCCCCGTTTACAACCTCCCAATGGTTTGCTAATGTTGGATGGAATGGCATTAATCTTTGAGTTCCTGGCTCTCTTTGTTTCCTTCTGAGCCTTCTGATTGGCAAGCTAGATCGAGTAGGAGGTTGAGGCACGTCTATGCTATTGCCTGCGAATAGTAGCATAGAAGATGCTGAAGAAGGATTTGGAGCTAAGGATGCACATAATGGACTTGCTGGAGCAGCGATTTGAAAATCTCGGTCATCTAACGGAGTTGCTGGAGGAGAAGTTTCAAGACATAGGTGATTTGAAAACGGATTTACACTCTGGTCTTCGACATCAAATAGGGGCGAATCCCAAGCTCCCCATATAGGGTCCCGGCCCCCAAGTATTTCTTCACGCGTTAAGGAATTTACGGCCAAGGGATGCATAGAAGGCATTTGTGCCAGTGCTGATACAGACACTGCATTTACCAAAGCAGCAACATCATCGCCATGGGTGTTTGGCGCACTATTGTCCAAAACAGGATCAAATTGAAAAGGTAGTATACTTACAGCTGGAAGCATTAGCGACTCTTCTTTGCGATTTGCAATATTTTAATTTTTTCAAGAATTTTAGTCAATCTCTTCTAGAAAAGATGGCACGCAGCAAAACGCCCAGCTCTCACCTCACGCCATTTCGGTTTTTCATTGAAACACTTTGTCACAGCCTCTGAACAGCGTGTGCAAAATGGGCAACCTTTGGGTGGATTAAGAGGGTTTGGAATCTCTCCCTTCAGCACAATCCGGTTACGCTTTCTCTCAACCACCGGATCCGGAATAGGGATCGAGGAAAGAAGCGCTTTCGTGTAGGGATGAAGCGGTTCTCTATAGAGCTCTTCTGTGGAAGCAAGCTCCATCAACTGTCCCAAATACATCACAGCCACCCGATCAGAGATGTATTTGATCAATGAGAGATCATGTGCGATGAAGAGGTAGGTCAAGCCCATCTGTTTCTGTAAGCTTTTTAGTAAGTTGACTACCTGAGCCTGAATCGAAACATCTAAGGCAGATAGCGGCTCATCACAGACTAAAAATTTAGGCTCCACCGCCAAAGCTCTCGCAATCCCAATCCTCTGTCTCTGCCCACCCGAAAATTCATGCGGGAATCGACTCATGTGACTCTCGTTCAGGCCCACAAGTTTCAGCAGTTCGAGAATTCTCTTTTTGCGCTTAGCCCCACGTGCAAGTCTATGAATGTCGATCGCCTCGCCAATGATCTCCTGAACAGTCATCCGCGGATTGAGCGACGCATAAGGGTCCTGAAAGACGATCTGCATCTTGCGACGCATCTTTTTCAGTTCTCTTCTTCCAAGTAGAGTCAGCTCAGCATTGTCAAATTCTATCACTCCTTTCGTTGGCGTGTGCAGCTGCAATATCGTTCGTCCCACTGTCGACTTACCGCAGCCGCTCTCTCCAACAAGCCCCACCGTTTCACCCGGATAGATGTCGATATTGAAATCATCGACAGCTAAAAGCTTCTTCGCACCCACCCTAAACTCTTTCGTCAGCCCTCGTATCTTCAGCAGAGGTTCATTCATTCATGCCCCCAGCAGGCGGAAAAGTGGCCTTGATTCACTTGATAAAGTTTGGGCTGCTCGATCTGGCAGATCCGCATGGCACGGTCGCAACGAGCCGCGAATGGGCAGCCCTTAGGTGGACACAATAGACTTGGCGGTGTGCCTTCAATCGGCTCTAACACTTTATTGCTATCCATATCCAGACGAGGGACAGAGCGGAGTAGTCCGCGTGTGTAGGGATGAGAAGGATTTGCGAAAATCTGATCGACAGAGCCACTCTCGACAATCTGACCGCTATACATCACAAGCACGCGGTCACAGTTTCCAGCAACAATGCCGAGATCGTGCGTGATCAAGATGATACTCATGCCACGCTCTTTCTGAATATTTTTGATGAGAGCAAGGATCTGGGCTTGGATCGTCACATCAAGCGCTGTCGTTGGCTCATCAGCGATCAATAAATGAGGATTGCATGCGAGTGCAATCGCAATCATCACCCTCTGACGCATCCCCCCTGAAAGCTGATATGGATACTGCTGCAATCTCTTTCCTGGGTTGGAAATTTCGACAAGCTCGAGTAGCTGCAAAGCTGATTCCTTGCTGATGCCACTCTCGCAAATCTGTTTGCCTATCCGCATAGTTGGATTCAGCGAAGTCATCGGATCCTGAAAGACCATTCCCATCTTCTGACCGCGGATTTTCCTCATCTCTTTCTTTGATTTTTTGAGCAGATCTTCATTTTCAAAATAGATCGCTCCTTCGATAGAGGCTGTAGAGCAAAGCTGCATGATCGCCTGTGCTGTCACGCTTTTCCCACAACCACTCTCTCCAACAATAGCAACAGTCTCACCCTTTTCAACAGAAAAGCTCACTTTCCTTACAGCCTGGACTTGGCCTAAATAGGTTTTGAATGTGACTGAGAGATTTTGGATATCTAACATTATTTCCTCTGCTTCGGGTCAAGAGCATCGCGTAACCCATCACCCACCAGGTTGAATGCCAACATCGTCACGCTAATGAATACCGCAGGAAAAAAAAGACGCCATGGATAATACCGCATCGCTGGTAAACCATCCGCAGCCATCGTCCCCCAGCTTGCGATTGGCGCTTGCACTCCAAGCCCCAAAAAACTCAAAAAGGCCTCAGTGAAGATCGCAATCGGAATTGTCAATGTCATCGTCACAATTATTGGTCCCATAGCATTGGGAATGAGATGTTTGAATAAAATGCGTCTATTGCCAGCTCCAAGTGCGATTGCGGCCAGGATGAATTCTTGTTCTCGAAGCTGGATGAGCTGGCCCCGGACAATCCGCGCCATGCCAATCCAGCCGGTCATCGTGAGGGCGATGATGATAGGGAAGAGGCCAGAGCCCATCACCACCATCAGGAGGATCACGACAAGAAGATAGGGAATGGCGTTGAGTACATCGGCAACACGCATCATGAGAGAGTCTACGCGACCACCAGCTAGCGCTGAGATTCCACCCCATAAAACGCCCACAATCAGATCGATCAGCGCGGCAACAACCCCGACAAAGAGAGAAATCCGAGCCCCGAGGCAGATGCGTGCAAAAATATCGCGGCCCAAATCATCAGAGCCAAACCAGAATTCGGAAGAGGGAGCATGGTTTTTCAGAGCAAGATTGGTCGCATAGTAGGTGTGCGCACTGAAGTAAGGACCAAAGATTGCGATCACACCTAAAAGCAATAGAAGACCAAGGCCAATCAAGGCGACCCAATTCTGCCGAAAGCGGCGCCAAGCATCTTGTGCATAGGAAAGAGAAGGACACGCAATTTCCTCTTTAGCATCAGCACTTTGAACAAGGGGTTCGAAAAGATTTTTATCGATGCTCAACTTCTCTTCCTCACAAGTTTAATGCGTGGATCGATCCAGCTATAAAGAACATCTGCTAGGAAAATAGCTGAAAGGAGAATAAAGCTATAGAAGACAGTGATTCCCATGATTACACTGTAATCTCTATTGCTGATACTATTGATGAACCATTGGCCTAGTCCCGGAATTCCAAAGACCTTTTCGATCACGAAACTTCCCGTCATGATATTGGCCATCAACATCCCTAAATAGGAAACGACGGGAAGCAACGCATTGCGTAGGCCATGTCGCAAAATCACGAGAAATTCGGGCAGGCCCTTCGCTCTTGCTGTTTTGATGTAGTCTTTGGAAAGCACTTCAACCATGTTAGCCCGAGTGAGTCTTGCGATGAAAGCTGTTGGCAATGCCGCAAGCGACAGTGCTGGTAGCACAGATTGCTCGAAAGTCCCCCAACGAGCCACCGGAAAAAGATCGATTTTGATCGCCAAAAAGTATTGCAAAAAGGCAGCTAAAATGAAACTGGGCACCGAAATGCCGATCACCGCGATCACCATTGCCCCGTAATCTTGCCAGCGATTCTGCTTGAGTGCTGCAATCGATCCAAGCAAAATACCCATGGTAAGTGCTACAAAAAGCGCTTCTAATCCCAATATTGCTGACACCGGAAAACCACTCTTGATGATATCATTGACCGTGCGGGCTTTGTATTTGAAAGACGGGCCTAAATCCCACTTCACGATTGAAAGAAGGTAGCGTCCGTATTGGGTTATCAGAGGATCATTCAAGCCATAATGCTCTTTCAAAGATTGCAAAATCTCTTTGGGCAGCGCTTTCTCTTGTGTGAAAGGATCTCCAGGTATTGCCTTCATCATGAAAAAAGTGATCGTGATGATCATGAAGAGGGCGAGCAAATTGGCAAAAAAGCGTTTTAAGAGGAAACGGATCATCGTTCTATTCTAGCCTCTTTTAAATCGATCGTTCCAAGAGAGGTGAGAATGGCCCCCTTCACATAGGGTTTTTTAAGGTAGGAGTTATTGAGAAAGTAGATCGGGATGATCGGCATTTCATCCATCAATATCGCTTCAGCATCATGGAGCATGGCCAGTCGCTTTTCTCTGTCTAGTTCATAGTTCGAAGCTTCGATGAGTGTACGAAACTCTTCATTTTCCCAGCCAGTCTCATTGTTTTCTTGACTCTTTGTTTTGAAGGGCTCTAGGTATGAGATGGGGTCTGAATGCTCTCCAATCCATCCAAGTCTTGCAATCTGGTAGTTTTGAGTAGAGATTTTATCGAGATAGACTTTCCAATCACAACTTTCTAGCTGGACGTCTAGATTGAGCGCAGTTTTCCATTGCTGTTGGATCGCCTGTGCAATCTTTTGGTGTTGTGAATTTGAGTTATAACACAATGTGAGAGTGGGGGTTGAGGTATAGTTTTCCTCGCGCAAGCCCTCTGCAAAAAGGAGTGGAGCTTCAGGGGAGTGATCTTGAAAAAAGGAGCTGTTGCCAGGGACAAAGGCTGTAGCGACTCTCTGATCAGCCTGTAAAATATGAGTGATGATTGCTTCGCGGTCGATGGAGAGGGCTAAGGCTCTTCTCACCTTCATATTATTGAGTGGAGGAGATTCTGTATTGAGTTTGTAGTAGTAGACTCCATTTGTCGTATAATGATTTAGTTTGCCCTCTTGTCCTAGATTTGGAATAAAATCAAGCGGTAGGGAAGAAAGGGGGGATCCTGCCCAATCAAGCTCTCCCATCTCAAACATGTAGAATTCCGTTGCTGGGTCAGCGACCATTGCTAAATGGATAGAATTGAGATGAACTTTGCTCTGATCCCAATAAAATCTGTTTTTTCTCAAAATGAGTTCGCTCTCATGTTCCCAACTTTTCATGATGAAAGGGCCGTTGCAAACGTAGAAAGGACCAACCTCTTTTGCCCAATTAGGATGGTTAGAGATGCTGCTCATGTGGAGTGGATAGAATGTGGGCAGAGCGATCAGTTCTAAGAAGTAGGGGACAGGGTGATTGAGATTGACTTCCAGAGTTCTCACATCCAAAGCCCGGACTGCTAAAGTTTCAGCAGGCGCTCCTTGTCGAACCTCTTGAGCTCCTTTTATACAAAAAAATTTATAAGCAAAGGGAGCGGGAAAATTTGGATCAAGAACAGCACGCCATGTGGCGACATAGTCATGAGCCGTGACGCGGTCTCCATTTGACCAGAGGTGGTCTCTTAGATAGAAGGTGTAGGTGCAGCCATCTTCAGAGAGCGCGACAGATTCAGCAGCTGCCAGTACCGCTTCATTATTACCATTAAATCTGGTGAGTCCTTCGAAAAGCATCAAAAGGACATTCATTGAAGTGGTATCAGTCGCTTCCCTTAGATCTAACGTTGGGGGTTCGCAACACAAGTTCAATCTCAGAGTATTATGTTCTTTTTTTTGCTGGCACGAATGGAGAGTGAGAAGAAAAAAAGTGAATAAAGAAGCTAATTTCAAACCAATAATCGATGTTTTCGTTTTGCGAGTGGGTTTATCTAACATAGATGGCTTACTATAGTCGATTCAGTTTCAAATTGGCTATAGGAATCGGCTATCAGAAACGTTTCATCGCATCAAAATTCGCCTGATAATAAGGAGGCAATTGCATCTTCATCGCTTCGAAGGTGAATCTACTCAATACAGTCGTACCACCCGCATTATAATGAGTGAGCCCCATACCCGGTGGCAAATTGTCGACAGTCACTTGCTCTAATTTAGTTTTCCGACCTTCATGCCATAACTCGCCTTGATCGTTAAAAACGAATAGGTCGGAGCTTTTGTCTTTAGCAGGGTCAAAATTTCCCAAAATAAGGACCTGATTACCTTGGCGCAATCCTTGGCCTTGGATGGGAGGGGGTAGCTCTTTTGGAGCTTTACTATAGAATTTCACAAAAAGAATGGAAAGAAGAGCGATGCCAGCTGCCGCACCGATCATGGAATAGCCTCCCTTAGCGGTAATTTTGGTTAGAAAAGAACCATTTTTGACCGATAATACTTCCGCACGAATGGCGAGGGCACCGAGAACAATGAGACAAGTCGCGATAAGCAAGCCCGAGGCGATCACAATCTTATCTATTTTGGATAGGCTGCTTAAGGGTGAATGAGTAACCTGCACCCTATCTAAATTCTGCGCTTTGTCAAGGCCGAGAGCAGGTAGCGTCAAATGATTGTTCCTAAGTTGGCTAAGTAACATTTCATTCAGGTGAATACTCATATTAGTCTCCGATTTAAAGGGAGATGTTATGAGAAAAAATAGTTTGTGGTCAACTGAATTAGCGATGATCCCTTTAGCTTTGACACAAGCAAAATGATCAATTCCAACTGAATCAGCTATAGCGTATCCGTACAGACTTTAGATCACTTCCGCCGAGAGGAGAAAGAACCACACCCTCGACGCCCTTCTTTTTCACATAGTCAAAAGAGTAGTGATAAAGGGGAATCACAGGCATGGCATCCGCTAGAATTTTTTCAGCTTGTCGCATCAACTCAAAGCGTTTTTGAGAGTCAATCTCCAAAATAGAGCTGTGTACGAGGGCATTGAAATGGTCATTGCGCCATCCCGTTTCATTGATCGCACAGCTGGGCAAAAAGATCTCCAAAAACGCGAGAGGATCAAGGTAGTCAGCCATCCATTCGCCTGTAGCAATCTGAAAATTCCTTGTTCGACTATGCTGTCTATATATCTGGTATTCTAGTCCCGATAGGTGAATCGGAACCTCAAAAACCTTGTGCCATTGCTGCTGGACAAACTGCACGATTTTGCTCGCACGGTCGGTGTTATAATATTTCAGTGTCACCTCTGGAAAGTTTTCACGTGTCCAACCCATCTCGCACATTCCCTCTTGAAAAAGGCGCAGAGCCTCTTCAGCATTACCATCTGGAAAAAGAGGTCCTTGATTAAGCGCCAATGCGGGGGGAATGGGGGATGTTGCAACGCTTTGATGGCCAAGCAAAATGTGATCGATGATCTCTTGACGTGAAATCGCTAGAGCAAAAGCTTTGCGGATTTTTTCATTATTGAAAGGCGCTATATCCACATTGCATTTAAACCAGAATGTACCCGCAACGGGATAGCTATCCAATTCTTTGTTCTCTTTCAATCGACTCAGTAGCTCGGGCGAAATGGTGTTAGAAAGTGGCTGTCCAAGCCAGTCTAGCTTACCACGCGTAAAAAGAAGGCTCTCAGTATTGCTGTCACTGATCATAGAGAAGGCGATTTTGTCCAAAAAGACATTCGATACATCCCAATAGCCTTCATTTTTCTTGAGGATAATCTCTTCGTCAGGAATCCACTTTTCCAAAGTAAAGGGGCCGCATGAGACAAAATGTTTCCCTGGAGGGTTCATCCAAAGAGGGAAGTTTTGGTCTACATTGCGGTTGACTGGATAGAATGTGGGAAAAGCTACCAATTCGAGAAAATAGGGAGTAGGTTGTTCTAAATAGACTTGCAAAGTGCGTGAGTCGAGAGCGACGATGCCTACTTCATCGAGAGAGCAGCGTTTCATCCGTGCTTTCTCAGCATTTTTGATGGGAAAGAGCATATGCGCATATTCAGTCGCAAAGTTGGGATCGAGAGTCTTTTTCCAAGAGTATACAAAATCGTCAGCGGTGATTCTGTCTCCATTGGTCCACTTGTGATCACGGAGGTGAAATGTATAGACCAGACGATTTTCAGAAATCGTGTAACCGTCGGCAAGAGCGAGCTGGGGGATGTTCTTGTTGTCAACGCGCATCAGTCCTTCAAAGAGCTGGCGGACAATTGTAAGATCTTTGATTTGCCGGACGATACGTGGATCTAGTGAGGCAGCATCTTCGCTGATGTTGAGATGAAGGACCTGTTTTGATTCGGGTGTCTTAGATTGACAACCTGTTAAAATCAGAATAGATAGAAGTGCGAGTTTGTGGAAGAAGGTCAAGGTTATCGGCTCCCTTTTTGTTGAAGATATGGTATCCCAAGCCTGCAATCATCGCTCCATTGTCAAGACTCAAGCCTGGCGGAGGAAAAAAGAGGGGAAGGTCGCTCTTTTCTCGCAAAAGCTCCCGTAACCGCAAATTCGCTGTCACGCCTCCTCCAAGAACCATACTACGTCCAGAAAATTGTTGAGAAGCGCGAACTGCTTTTTCACAAACATCATGGAAAGCAGCCTCCTGAAAACTGGCAGCAACGTCGGCCTTTTCTTCTTCAGAAATCATTGTTTCACTATTCTTTTTGCCATTTTGACCCTTCAAATGGTAGAGCAGTGCTGTTTTCAATCCGCTGAAAGAAAAGGCGAAAGGATCATCCTTCACACGGCCTGATTTGAAGGGGAAGCGAGCCTTTCCATGGCGCGCCCACTTCTCAATTTGAGGACCGCCAGGGTAGGGAAGTCCAAGCATTTTGGCCGCTTTGTCAAAAGCTTCACCGATCGCATCATCGCGTGTTTTGCCAATCAGCTGGTACTTGCCCATACTTTCGATCAAGAGCAATTCTGTGTGACCGCCTGAAAGGACAACACCGATAGCAGGGAGCGGGACCTTGTCCATCATCGAAGCGTAGAGGTGTGCTTCGACATGATTTACTCCAACAAAAGGGATTCCAGTCGACATAGAGAGTGTTTTTGCAAAGTTCAGTCCTATCAGAAGTGCGCCGATCAAACCGGGGGCATGAGCCACAGCGATTAAATCGATCTTTGATAGAGGCACGCTCTCGAGCGCTTTTTCTATCAAAGGGCGGAGCATATCGATGTGCCTTCTGCATGCAAGTTCTGGCACCACACCACCATAGATCTCATGGACTTCTTGTGTGGCTACAAGATTTATAATAATTTCTTTACCGTCTTTGACAATGGCTACAGCTGTCTCATCACAAGTAGTTTCTATTCCAAGGACTAGCATCTGGATATTCTATCAAGCTTATCCAAGATTGACAAGGATGTTTTTGCTGGCGGCATCATCAATAATCCAGGTTGCCTTATGATCCTGAGTTCCGACATTTTGGGACGGATAGGTTGTCGTGTCTAAGGTTGAGAGGAGCACTTTTTGGAGGATTTCTGCCTTGCTGGCTCCCAGGACGTATAGACAGATTGCACGGGCTTGATTGATGCAAGTGTAAGTGAAGGTCATTCGCCAACAATTTTTTTGAGTCACATAGTTGGCTATCACAAGTTTTTCTCTCTCTTTCAGAGCATCGGTATTGGGGAAAAGAGAGGCTGTGTGGCCATCATCACCCATGCCTAGCATGACGAGATCGAACTGAGCTTCTTTCACAAGTTCTCGGATTTTTGCTTCATAGGCAGCGGCATTCTGTTCGATATCTAGCTCAGCAACCATGCGATAGATGTGGTGGATAGGGATAGGAAGGGTAGAGAGACCAGCTTCAGTCATGGCCATGTGGTAGTTGCTTTCAGAGGTATCTGGGGGTACTGGGCGTTCATCGCTCCAGAAAAGGTAGACTTTTTTCCAGTCTACACTTTTTTTGTAGTTGGTAGAGAGTTCTTGGAAAATTTTTTTCGGTGTGGAGCCGCCTGAAAGGGCTACAAGAAAGGAGCCGCGCTCTTGGATCGCTTGATTGGCGCATTTGACCCAATGTTCGACGGCATATTTGATTGTTTCATCATGATTTCCGGGGAGAATCAATGTTCTTCTCCCATCAAGTTCAAAAATTTTCATATTTTCTCCAGAGGGACATCTAATTTGGAAGGGCCCAAGCTGCAGGAGTCCACTCAATCGACTATATAGCACATTTGTGATTTCGAAAGCTACCAAACATTTTTGCAAACCAATTTATATTAAGTGCTGCTGATCGACTATAGGAAATTGCTGTTCTTTCTATTAAAGATCAATAAGTTCACTATATTAATAGTAAATATTTTCTTAATAAATCAAACCATAGCTTGTGGTTTCTGAGTCTATAAATTAATGAAAAATTTATTTGATTTTAGGAGATGAATTTGATATAATAATTACTTAAACTTATGATAAGGAGATGATTGTGTCTATAGATTCTATGGGTTTGCCCCCGATGATGCATCAGAGAGACCCCGATCAAAAGGCCCCTGAGGGCATCAAAGATATGATGAGCAACATGGGAAGCAAGATCGATTCTGGCATTGCCCAGGTGGCAGGTTGGTTTGATAAGTCCCGCATGCGTCAGTACGCCTTTGCCTTGATTGTGATGCCACTCATCACAATGATCGCCATGAGAATCCTCCTCGGCAGCGGTTTCTTCCAACATGGCTTTGCAGCTCTTAGGAATCCAGGCGCGATGGCAATTATGGGTCTACCCATTGTGAGCGTTCTTGCAGCCATAACAGGCTATGGCATCGTCTCTCTTTTCACTAAAGACTTGAATCAGAAAAAACAAGACAAAATTAGGCGCTTGATGCGCCTTGCAGCCCTTCCTATCTACGCCGCGACCTTTCTTGTATTCACCGTTTATCTATTTAAATTGCAGGGAGGAGTCGCCCATGGAAGCTATGTCAATCCTCCAACAGCTGCCGGAGGTGGGGCATTCCCTTCAGGTTTTGCCGCTTCTTCTGCCGGTCTTTTGACGACCGCATGGCCACTCCTCTTGATTTACGGAGGTTTGCCGCTTCCTTATTTTTTCAAGATGTTTTTCTGCGAGGTCGATGCTATGGCTGCTGAGACAAATAGACATATGCATTTGGCTGAAGGCAAATCCCATAAAGAACAGCTCGCCATGCAGAAAAGGCAAGGGGAGCTTTATGCAGAAAGACAAGAGAAGATTCGAATAGCAAAGGCAGTTGAAGCTGCAAGAG
>CAZXQV010000003.1:0-20137 GCA_964643195.1 uncultured bacterium
GTAGAAACCCTTGAGCTAGGTCAAAAAGCTAGGCGCTACATCGTTGCCCAGGTAGACTTTTCCTTTGCTGATGAAGAAGCGACCCTCGTGCTTAAACAAGAAGCCGCTTATACAATTGGCACTGTTTATCGCCTATCCGAACGTGAAATTCAACAACAAGCAACTGATTTTCAAAAATATGTAACTCAAAATCAGCTCGGTAAAGAGAAGTGGAGGACAATAGAAAACGAGTCTCAATTTGAAGATGTAGCACTCGCTCTCAGTCTGATTACAGAAGCATTGACTGAGAGTCGCTTTGCAGATGAAAGGACTGTCAACCAGGTACAGACGATGCCTGAGGCTGAGTTGCCGATTCCCGCTCATTATTTTTACCGCTTTGTACCACCTCGTGTGGGATCGCGGGTCCATCTTCCAGAAGGTTTTTGGAAAACCTTGGAATCCAAGGCATTTTTGAAGACCGAATTGCCAGCACCGGTTCTTAATTTTATTACAGATTTTTTAATCCCTGTTAAGTGGTCTTTTGAGGTAGATTCGGGGGTCGAGTACACTCTTAGGAAGATTGTGCAAAGCCAAGTGAAGCAGAAACAGACGCGCATTCATGCTGGTGAGCGGCTCATTGACCAAGGCGAGAAAGCTTCCACTCGTCATATCGCGATGCTCCATGCTATGAAAGAGCGGCTACGTGAACAGCACAATATTTTTAGCCCCGTCACGATCATTGGCACTATTCTGATTGTCTTACTCACCTTGATTGTTGGTCTTGTCTTTATTAAGGCTAACCATCCCGAACTTCTTCGTTCGAATAAGAAGCTTGCGTTGCTTATCATGGTATTGATTTTGACGATCATCTTTGCCAAAGCGGTGGAATTCTTCCTTGTTCGGGATAGTGGTCCTTTTTTCGATCTGGTCCGTTTTCCGCTGTTTGTTCCATTTGCGGCTATCATGCTCTGCAGTTTGCTCAATGACCGTGTCGCAGCTTTTGTCACAATCTTTCTGTCAGTGATTTTTGTGATGGGTCTGGCTGTTGAAGCTGTTCCTTTCATTGTGATCAACGTTTTAACAGCGACGCTTGCAATTTATACAAACCGTAAAGTGCGCCAGCGCAAGGAAATCTTCGCAGTCTGCGCAAAAGCATGGCTCGGGGCTTTTTTGATCGCTGTTTCATTCAATCTCTATGCCAATACGATCTTGAGCTTTACAGTCATCGGTGATCTGGTTAGCACTTTTCTGTTCATGCTTTGCACGAGTATACTAGTGGTTGGATTAATTCCCGTTCTCGAATCACTCTTTCATATTTTGACAGACATTACCTTGATGGAATTTTTGAACCCAAGTAATGAAATCTTGCGCAGGCTTACGATTCAAGCTCCAGGGACTTATCAGCATAGTGTGGTGGTCGGAAATCTCTCTGAAGCTGCTGCAACGGCAATTGGTGCGAGCGGTCTCTTTTGTAGAGTGGCGACCCAATATCATGATATTGGCAAGCTCGCTAATCCTCAGTATTTCACGGAGAATCAGATGGGTGGCATGGATATGCATCAGCTATTGACACCCCTCGAGTCTGCCCAGGTGATCATTGCGCATGTAAGCGAAGGGGTAGCTTTGGCGCGGAAGGTCGGTCTGCCTGAGAAATTCATCGATGTGATCAAAGAGCATCATGGCACAACACTTGTTTACTATTTTTACCATAAGCAGTTAGAGTTGATGAATGGGGATAAGAGCCGTGTCGATGAGAGGGATTTCCGCTATAGTGGTCCAAAGCCGCGCTCAAAAGAGTCGACGATCATCATGATTGCCGATACTTTGGAAGCAGCTTCTCGCTGCTTGGATACATACAAGATGGAAACGGTCTCAGAGCTGATCGACAGTTTGATCGCTCAAAAGGTAGAAGATGGCCAATTTGATGAATCCCTTCTCACTTTTGAGGAGTTAGGAGTTGTGAAGGGAGTCTTTTTGAAAACGTTGATGACAGCTAGCCACCCCCGCATTAAATATCCGAAATATCACCCAGGCGAAGAAGGATGAAACGAGCCTTGATCACAGGTGGAACATCGGGTATTGGCAAAGCGCTCTCAAAATTACTCGAAGAGAAAACAATCGAAGTAACAGCTATCGGAAGTAAAGATGCTGATCTTTCGATTTCCAGAGAAAAGGTTATCGCTCTAATCCATGAGAACAAGCCAGATCTCGTTGTGAATTGCGCGGGTTTTGGTCTCTATGGCGATGCCGTAAAAATTCCTATAAAAGATCAGATGAGAATGATCGAAGTGAATATCAGCGCATTATTAGAGATTACCTTAGAGGCAGCAAATCTCTTGCTCAAAGAGGGCAGATCTGGCACTATACTTAATGTTGCTTCTTTGGCGAGTCGATTTCCAACGCCAGGGATGGCCACATACGGTGCGACTAAAGCTTTTGTCACGAGTTTCAGCGAAGCTTGCGACTATGAGCTTAGAAAAAAGGGAGTCCGTGTGCTTTGCAGCTGCCCGGGGATGGTAGAGACAAATTTTGCTAAAAGAGCTGCTGGGAAAGAGGTTGTCATTCGTGGAGAGATGTCTCCAGAATATGTCGCTTATAGGATCTGGAAACAGATTAAAAAAGGCCGTATAAGAGATATTTTCCCCTCATATCCGAGATTCTTTCCTTCCTTTCTTCTCAACCCGGTGATCTATAGGAGCATCCAAAAACGTCTATGACCTTCGAATCTTTTGCGTTAGACCAAACAGTTCTCGATGCTTTGCGGGAGATCGATTATACAAGCGCCACCCCCGTTCAAGAGAAAACTATTCCACTTGTTTTAGCTGGCCATGATATCATCGCTACGGCGGAAACGGGATCAGGAAAGACAGCTGCATGTGCGATTCCAGTTTGCAGCTTGATCGATAAGAGTGAGAAACGGATACAAGCTTTAATTGTGGTGCCGACCCGTGAGCTGGCTTTACAGTATGCTACAGAGACTCAAAAAATTGGGAAAATCAAGAATGTCAAGACTTTTGCCATTTTTGGTGGTGAAGATATGGGGCTTCAGCTCGCCAAGTTGAAGGATGGGGTGGATGTGCTCGTTGCAACGCCTGGCCGCCTGATCGATCTGATCTATTCAAGACGTATTGATCTAACTGGCGTTAAGATTCTAGTTCTTGACGAAGCGGATCAGATGCTTTCGATGGGCTTCATCGAGGATCTTGAATTTATCATGGATTGCTTGGTGCAGACCCACCAAGTGCTGCTTTTTTCGGCGACGATGCCGAAAGAGATTCAGAATATTGCGGTGATGCGGATGAAGAATCCACGGGAAATACGTTTGATTGGTGATAAGCCGGCTCCGGACAAATTGGAACATAAATTTATTTTCTGTCCCAATCCCCACAAAAAAATGGAGGAGCTAGCGAAGCTGTTGACTGAGCTACCAATCAAGCAGTGCATTATTTTTGGTAATGCGCGGCATGAGGTCGAGAAGCTATGTGATCAACTCAAAAATCGCTATGGGCCGATGGATTTTTTACAGGGTGGTCTAGACCAGAGAATGCGGACGACAATCACTGGCAAATTTGCCCGTGGTAAGACCAAATTCTTGGTAGCATCTGATGTGGCTGCTCGAGGTTTGGATTTTTCTAATGTGACACATGTGATCAATCTGCATTTTCCGCGTGATCAAGAGAGCTACATGCACCGCTCAGGAAGAACGGGCCGCATCGGAGAAAAGGGGACTTGCATCACGCTTGTAACGAAAAGAGATTTTCCTGCCATCAAGCGGCTTGTGCACTATCTGCAAAAAAAAGAGCCCGATTGGTTAGGCAATCCCCCCAAAGATTACTAATTTTTTATTGAGTTTAAAAATTAAATTGTCATACCTTAGGTTTAAAAGGATGAATGATGAAAAAATTTTTTTTTGTGCTGGTTCTATTTACATTAGGAAAGTTGCAAGCGCTACCAGTGCTGAATCCTACCGATCCCACACTCTATACAAACAATTATTGGTGGGATCATGACTATTACTACTGCAAGTATGATTCTTGGGTTGATAGATTCTCTCTTCATTTTGGTTTTTATGGCGACTATGTCTACAACAGGAAGCTTGGAATTGACACAAAGCTAGAGGTAATTGATGGTGTGACCTTCTCTTTGGGAGGAGGTTTTATCGAAACCACTTTGGCCACAAATGCGGGTATTCTTGCTTTAGATATCTGTCATTGGATCGAGATTTATGGAACTTGTGGTGTGACCAATTTATTCAGTAAATGGAATACGACAGAGTTTGGTGGGATTCTCAATGAAACAGTAGTAGATTTTAATTTTAATCCAGAAGTCTCCTATACAGCTGGAGTGTCAGTGGCTCTTTGGGAGTGTGGCTCTTTTACAATAGGTGGACAGGGGCAGTATTTCTATTGTAATCCCTACCTAACAAGCGTTACCTATTATGAAAATGGATCGAAGACCAATTTCGATCATAACAACCGTTGTACATACCAAGAATATCAAGGGGCTGTTGCGGCTGCTTACACTTTTTCAACCCGTAACTTTGCTTTTATTCCATTTGGTGCTGTGGATTTCTCTGGTGTGAATTGGAATCTAAATAACTTAGTCGAACTTGTTTTAGAGGAAGAGGTCCCCAATTTTGCAACTGCGCATCAAGAAAGGATCACTGGATGGGCCATTGGTATTACAGCACTGCTTTGTGACTTAGCTTCTGTGACTGTAGAAGGACGCTTTGCAAATGAAAAGGCCCTTCATGTGAATGGTCAGCTCGCTTTTTAGAAACTCCTTTTTCTTGAAGCCAAAGGAATGCTATTTTTAGAGCGGCATACTCAATTAAATTTTAAATTCGCGTCCGAATTTGCAGTTTTCAACTGAATCTGCTATAAAGCAGCTCAATGCGGTCAGACATCAAAATATCACATTTTTTCAAAGCATCTTCTACGCTCTTTCTGCTTGAATGTGTATGGTGATCTGCCACCTCACAATAGAATTTAATCTTCGGCTCTGTGCCTGATGGTCTCACTACAAGCTTAGAATCATCAGCAAGTCTCAGTAAAATCACATTCGATTTTGGAAATAGCAGAGGCTCCTTTTTACCTGTAGCCAAATTCCACTTCTCACGGCAAAGATAATCTTCAACGAAAACCACATCTACATCGCCGATTTTAGTAGGAGGATTTTTGCGCAAGTTGTCCATCATCTGTGCCATTTTGTCATAGCCAGCTTTGCCCTCAAACTCAAATGAACGGTTCCTATTCGCATAGACACCATATTTCTGAAAGAGCTCAAAGAGGAAGTCGGGAAGAGTTTTACCCTCTAATTTCAGCTGTAATGCCATCTCAGCAATGATCGCTGCAGAAATGATGGCATCTTTGTCACGGACGTGTGTCCCATAAAGATAGCCATACGATTCCTCGCCACCAAAGATATAGTGATGGGGTACCGCTTTCCCATGATCCTCATCCTCCCAACCTGCAATCTTCTCTCCGATGTATTTAAAGCCTGTCAAAACATCAAGACATTGAGCTCCATAATGATGAGCAATTTTTGCAAACAGCTCACTCGTAACAATTGTCTTCACGAACATCGCTTTGGGAGGCATCTCTTTCAATGCTTTGAGCGATCTACAGATATGCTCTATCAACAGGCATGCAACTTCATTGCCATTGAGGTAGAAAGGTTGCTCCTCATGAAGGGCAACAATGCCGATACGGTCGGTATCAGGGTCAGTCGCGATTAAAATGTCTGCGCCTTTTTCTAAAAGCATTTCAACGCCCATTTTAAGCGCTGCTGGCTCTTCTGGGTTCGGCTGCTTCACCGTTGGAAAATCACCATCTGGAACGACTTGCTTCTCAACCAATAGGATATTTGTAAAGCCCCAATCCGCAAGTGCTTTAGGCACCATGGTGATTCCAGTGCCGTGTAAACTGGTATAGACGACGGCAAGTTCCTTGCCATGACTTTTGTTGATGCCAGGATGTAGTGCTAGCGGAGCGATCGCTTTAATGTAGGCTTCGTCGATTTCACCATCTACCTCATGAATCAGCGGAGAGATTTTTACCCGTTTGACTTGAGATGATGTCTTGATTTTATTCACCTCTTCAATGATCCCAAGATCATGTGGCGGAAGCACCTGCCCACCATGCGACCAGTAGACTTTGTAGCCATTGTACTCAGCGGGATTGTGGGAAGCGGTGATCATGATGCCCGCAGTCGCTTTTTTATAAAGAACGCCAAACGCCACCATAGGGACGGGGCGCAGCTCTTTGTAGAGGAAGACTTCGATTGCGTTTGCAGCTAAAACAGAGGCTGCTTCATGCGCAAATTCAATCGAGCTATGGCGTGAGTCATAACCAATCACCACGCTCTTTTTCCCGGGATTCAAATGAATGTAATTGGCAAGCCCTTGCGTTGCCGCACGCACGGTATACACATTCATCCGGTTTGTGCCGACCCCTTGAATCCCTCTGAGACCGCCTGTTCCAAATGAAAGATGTTGGTAGAAGGCGTCGACGAGCTCTTCGCTCTTCATGTTCCTGATCGCTTCTTTAGAGGCAGCATCATAGTCGCCCTTCAGCCAACTCTCAACATTGGCCTCTGTTTTTTCATCCAATTTCATAGTCTCTACTGTATAGTCGATTACGGTTTGAATTGTCCTTTATAGCGGATTCAGCTTGAATTGATCATTTTGCTTGCGTGAAAGCTTCGCGATTAAGCGATTCCAAGCTGTTTGATATTGAACAACTTGCGAACCCCACCCCAGGGAGCTTTGGCGCATTCTAAAGGACCATTCAAACCTTAATCGACTATAGTGACTGCATAATATTTTTGGAAGGATTGGCTATCGCAGGGCTTTGACGCAAGCAAAATTATCAATCCAAACTGATTCAGCTATATTTGCCTATCAAAAGGTGATCGCTGCTATCTCTTCTTTTGTCAAGACAGGGCCTCGGCCGATACCCTCACACATTTTTTTCGCCTCTTCCCAACCCTTCGGTGTCATGAGTTGGGGCCAAAAAGGGAAGGTCCGACACTGCTTGGGTCGACTTGTGTAGAGCTGACACTTTTTGTCTTTCAAAAAGACGCAATCAAAGTTCTTTTTCTCCACAAGAGAGAGTTTTTGGCCGACCCGACGTACATAAAGCTTTTTGAACTCACCAGTTGTCACTTTGAGAAAGTTCGCCATCTCCTCGATTTCTGCTTCTGTGACCCAAACATAGCCTGGAGCTCCTGTGCAACAAGCGCCACACTCTGTACACTGAAATCTAATTTCTTTAACTATAGACAACGGGGTGCCTCTCCGGATTCAAAAAACGTTTAGTAAAAAGTGTGTAGACAAATTCTCCATCGAGGTTGGGATAAAGCGCTTCGATTTTGGGGAAGGCGGAGTTAAAAACAATCGCCCATCCATGCTGTAGAGACTGGAGCAGAGCGCAATCTGTGCTGTCATCAAAAGGGATAGGGATTTTAGGGCACTCCTTTAAATGCTTTTTTTCAGCAATACGTAGGGGCTTGAGATCAGCAAGTTCAGAAATGAGCTGGGCGATCTCACGCTCTTTGGTCGTAGGAATCTCATCAAAGGCGATATAACCTTTTCTTAAAAAAAATTTCCTTTGTTCTGATGAGATAGCAAAACGCATGTGAAGAATATAGCACGATTCGTTATAGTGCGTCCAATGAAAGAGGATATAGAAAGAAAAGTTCGTTATTCCTTCCAAAACCCTGAGCTTTTGGAGCTGGCGTTCACGCATAGATCCTATTGGAATGAGAATAAAGAAAGCAGCAAAGGTCACAATGAGCGGCTAGAATTTTTGGGCGATTCTGTTCTTGGTATGCTGGTTGCTGAATACCTCTATAAGGCACTCCCCCAGGCTGATGAGGGGAGTTGCTCCAAGCTCCGCGCTCAGATCGTCGCGGCCGATGCCTGTGCTGGCTACATCCAAAAAATTGGATTAGAATCCTACCTTCGTCTAGGTCGGGGAGAGGAGATGAATGGAGGAAAGGGCAGAGAGTCCATTTTGGCCGATCTTTTCGAAGCACTTTTAGGAGCTATATACCTAGACAGCAATTATGAGAATGTAAAAAAAATATTCTTTTCTCATTTTTTGTCAGATATCAGGGCTCGCATTGCAATGCCCTCTCGCAATTGGAAAGCAGAGCTTCAAGATTACACCCAAAAAGAGTTTCAAAAGACCCCTGTCTATAAAGTATTGGAAGAGAGTGGTCCGTCACATGAAAAGCTGTTCGTTGTCGCTGTCTTTCTCGATAGAAAACGCTTAGGCAAAGGGAGCGGGGCTTCGAAAAAAGAGGCACAAGTAGAGGCTGCTCGGATGGCGATAGAGGAGATTAATGGATGAAACAAAAAACGCTGTGGAGTTGTACAGAATGTGGTCATAATCTGCCAAAATGGGTGGGACAGTGTCCCTCCTGTGAAGGCTGGAATACCTTTGCTGAAGAGGCTAAGGTAGAAAGGCGTTATGATCGTACCACGAGCTCATCTGCTGTCGCTTTGGATAGTGTGGGTGTCGAACGTGTCAAGCGTCTTTCGACTAAGATGCCTGAGTTTGACCGCCTGCTTGGTGGAGGTGTCGTCGAAGGTTCGTTGACGCTTGTTGGTGGAGATCCCGGCATTGGTAAATCAACACTGCTGCTTCAAGTCTCACAAGGGATTGCTTCTGCTGGCAAGAAGGTGCTCTATGTCTGTGGTGAAGAATCTGTAGCGCAGACCTCGATGAGGGCTGAGCGTTTGGGTGTGACTTCTGACAAAATCTTTCTCCTTTCTGAGACCAATTTGACCTTAATCAAACAGCAGATCGACAAGCTCAGGCCCGATCTTCTGATCATCGACTCGATTCAGATTGTCTATAAAGATGACATTCCTTCAGCTCCAGGTTCAGTGGTGCAGGTGCGAGAAGCGGCAGCAGAATGCATGCACATCGCTAAGGGAAGAGGAATCGCAACCTTTCTGATTGGTCACGTCACCAAATCGGGAGAGATTGCAGGTCCACGTATTTTAGAGCACATCGTCGATACTGTTCTCTATTTTGAAGGAGAAAAGAGAAATAATTACAGATTGCTTCGGGGGATTAAAAACCGTTTTGGCTCTACTGATGAGGTGGCAGTCTTCCAGATGACTGGTGAGGGGCTGACAGAGGTGAGTAACCCATCGGAGATTTTTTTGGAAGAGCGTCTGCGCGGTGCGTCGGGCTCTGTGATTTTTCCAACACTTGAAGGAACTCGACCGATTTTGATCGAAGTGCAGGCCCTTGTGACGGCGAGTGTCTATAGCTCTCCATCTAGGCGCTGCTCAGGATTTGATCAAAATCGTCTTGTGCTTCTACTCGCTGTATTGGAAAAGCGTGTGGGCTATCAACTGCACAATCGTGATGTCTTCGTCTCGATTGCTGGAGGTTTGCGGATTGTTGAGCCCGCGATTGATCTCGCTGCAATGATTGCTATTTCCTCCTCTTTGACCAATCGCCGTGTCGATGGTGAGACTATCGTGCTGGGTGAAGTGGGGCTTGGTGGAGAAGTGCGTAGCGTCACTCGGATTGAAACGAGGCTGAAAGAGGCGGTTGTGATGGGATTCAAGCGAGCCGTTATTCCTAAGAGAGATATGGTAACTATTCCTAACCTTGAAATTATAGGAGTTGAACGTGTGGAACAAGCAATTGAAGCCACCCTCAATTAAAATTGGCGCAAGAGATTCACTTTTGTCACGTAAACAGGTGGAGGAGGTCTTTAGCGAGCTCGACTCTGCTTACGATCCAGTCTGGTTTAAGACTCAAGGAGATCTTGATAAAAAGCAATCTCTACGCACGCTGAATAAAACCAACTTTTTTACGAAAGAATTAGATGAAGCGCTTCTCAAAGGCGTTGTAGATGTGACGATCCATTCAGCAAAAGATCTTCCTGATCCACTTCCTGAGGGTCTCGAAGTGATCGCTCTTACGAAGGGTGTTGATCCTTCCGATGCCCTTGTTTTGCGAGAGGGTGAAAGTTTATGTAAGGGGATGGTGATCGGCACGAGTTGCCTCAGACGTGAACAGATTGTCGCCACATTACAAGAGGGGCTGCATTTCGTCGATATTCGCGGTACGATCCCTGAGAGGTTAGATATGCTCTATAAGAAAAAGGTGGATGGTGTGGTAATCGCAGAAGCGGCATTGATCCGTTTAGATCTATTGCATCTCAATCGGATTGCATTACCAGGAGAGACAGCAGCTTTGCAAGGAAGGCTTGCTGTTCTTGCCCGCAAAGGAGACCGAGAGATGTGTTTACTCTTTTCCCCCATCCATTATGAAGAAAACGCTCTACTTAGGTCTTGATCCCTCACGCTATTCTGTTGAGGTGACTCACTATCCGATCATTCAAATTAGAGAGCTTTCCAATTTACAGCCCTACTTTGATCAGTTGAGAGAGTATGATCATGTGATTGTTACAAGTAGGTCTGTGATTCCCATCTACACCAAGTATGCAGAAGTAAAACGACCTGTGATTGCTATAGGAAGAGCAACGGCTGCTTTGGCAAGGGAGATGGGGCTGTTTGTGAGTCACACTGCGCGTTTAGAGCAAGCTGAAGGGGTTTTAGAGATTATACAAGAGCTCAAAAGTTCATTTTTCTTCCCTCATTCGGCACAGGCGAGGCCTCTTTTGCCAGACTTTCTTAAAAATAAGAAAGCTCTCGCATTTCCCGCCTACGAGACTGTGACCACATCAAAGAAAATCGATATCACACCCTATGATGCTTTTGTATTTACAAGTCCCTCGACTGTGAAAGCCTTTGTAGAGCTTTATGGAGCGCTTCCTAAAAAAGAGCTGATTCCGATTGGACCAATTACACAAAGAATTCTTGATATATATCGATTCTGAATAAGAGTAGTAAAAAAATAAATTTAATTTAGTTATTTTGATTAATATATAAAAAATTTTTAAATTAGACTTTATATTATATTTGTATTATAATAATATATTATAAAATTAGGCGGTAAGATGCACTCAGTAAGTTGTGTAGGTACAGTTCAGGGGAATTGGAAATGGGTGCTTTTTCAGAGTACCCTTCTATTGACCGGAATCGCGCTCACTATTTTGGGAGGACTAAAACTTTCTTCTGTGATCCATCTCCAAGGTGTTAATAGCTTCGCATTGATTGGTGCGGGAGCAGGGGTAGTTGGAGTTTTCAGTATCTTTAATGTTGTGTGTTGTGTAAAACACCAATGTCGTAAGTTGCCAAGTCCTAGGAGTGAACAAGTTCCAGTAATTGCCGCTACCATTGCTGAACAACTTCCTAAGGCCAAAGCTGAAAGAGGAGAAAGAGAGTGGAGCCAATGCCGAGAAGCCAATAAAGCAGGTCATATCTCTATGGAAGCATTTCAGGAGCTTGTAAATTTTCTGGAAAACATTCATGATAAAGTAGAAGCTGATAAATGGCGTAAAGCGATTGCAAATGGTGATTTGCTTAATGAATGGAATTTGAATCTAACTAACATCGATCATTTGCCCGACAGTGTGGGGTATTTGATTTCATTAACTTCGATCTCTATTTCCGAGAGTCATCAATTGACTTCTCTCCCAGAGAGTTTAAAAAATTTAACGGAATTAAAATATTTCACATGCATCGAGTCAGGATTGACTAGCGTACCAGACACCCTCGGTCATTTGAGTAATTTGGAAGTACTGATTTTAAGTAATAATAATACATTGACAACCCTACCAAGTAGTCTACAGACGTTAGGAAAGCTGCGATCGCTTAGATTAGTGAATACCCCTCTTTTATCTCTACCAGCATCATTTACGGAGATGATGACAAGAAAGCACTCTGGAGGTGAATATATAGTGGCTACTGATCGTCAAGATATTGTCAAATAGGTACAAGATACGAAATGAGGGCCCAGAACTATGCAGGCATGGTAACAATCGCTTGTATCTTGCAGTGGCTAATCTTTTAGGTACGCTGTCTAGTAAAACTCCATTGATTGAAATGCAACTGTTCAGGCTTATTTCTTTCGAATGGTATTAGTCTTAGCCCGGTTACCGCCAAACTTCTTCTGAATCGGCTCTGCCGCAATCGTAGGGTCAGGCTCATAGCCAGGAATGATCTCCTTTGGCAGTTCCCGTCTCACTAGCCTTTCAATATCTTTCAGAAGACTCTGTTCATCTATGCAAACGAGAGAGAGTGCTACCCCCGTGCAGCCCGCGCGGCCGGTCCGGCCAATCCGATGGACATAATTCTCAGGTTCGTTGGGCAGTTCAAAGTTTACAACGTAGGGGAGCTGATCGATGTCTAAGCCACGTGCTGCAATGTCTGTGGCGACAAGGACACGGATACTACCGTTCTTAAAATTAGCAAGGGCTGCTGTGCGCGCTCCCTGGCTCTTATTTCCATGGATTGCTGCTGAACGAATCCCTGCATTTTCCAGATGCTGAGCCAGCTTGTTCGCACCATGTTTAGTGCGTGTAAAAACAAGCAGCTGTTGCCAATTTTTTGAAGTAATCAAATGAGATAACAGTTCAGCCTTGCGCTTACGATCAACAGGGTGGATCAGCTGCTGCACCTGTTCTGATGCCGTATTCCGGCGAGCTACTTCAATCATGAGAGGAGCAGTCAGCAAACTATCAGCAAGTTTTTTGATCTCATTAGAAAATGTTGCTGAAAAAAGTAGGTTCTGACGCTTCTTAGGAAGAAGCGCGATCACTTTACGCACATCATGAATAAAGCCCATATCGAGCATGCGATCTGCTTCGTCCAATACCAGAATTTCGATTTTAGAGAGGTCTATTGTTCCTTGATTCACGTGATCGAGCAGACGACCTGGTGTTGCCACTAAAATATCTACTCCCCGCTTGAGAGCATCGATTTGCGGCTTGATATTCACACCGCCAAATACCACAGTCGATTTGAGAGGGAGGTATTCTCCATAAGCGCTCACACTCTCAGCAATTTGAGAAGCAAGCTCACGCGTAGGTGTTAAGATGAGAGCCCGCAACCCACTTCTTTTAGATTGATTGCTCAATAGTTCTAGGAGAGGCAGAGTAAATCCTGCAGTTTTGCCCGTGCCTGTTTGAGCTCCTCCCATAATGTCTCGGCCCTGAAGAACGAGAGGGATCGCTTGTAGCTGGATCGGAGTGGGTGTGCTATAGCCCTGTTTACGAACGGCACGCACTATCGGAGCTGATAGACCAAGTGTTTCAAATGACATAAAAGAACTATTCTCTGCTTGATGCTTTTAAATATCAACTATTAATAACATTTTCTGCAGCAATCAAGAGGCTCTTTCATAACTTAATTTGTAATCGAATATATAAGCCCTGGTAAAGGAATCCCATTTCTGCTATGCTTTCCGCCAAATGATACCGAAAAATCCAATCGCTTTTGATCTTGCGCTCTCTGATTGGGAGGATTGGGCTGCTAAAGAGTCTATTCCTAAATATAGGGCCAAGCAGATCTTTGAATGGATTTTTAAAAAAAATAATGTGAATCCAGCCACTTTCAGTAACTTGTCAGCAGCAGACCGTGAAAAGCTGATAGCTTCTTTTTGTTGGGAACCCTTACGTCTTGATTCAAAATTAGTTTCGAAAGATGGTAGTCAAAAACTTTTACTTATCACGCAAGATCAGCTTCTTATTGAGCTTGTTATCATGCCTTACGAAAATCGAATCACACTCTGTCTTAGCTCACAAGTAGGCTGTCAGATGGGCTGTACTTTCTGTCAGACGGGCAAAATGGGATTGAAGCGGAACCTCTCTTCAGGAGAGATTTTAGCGCAGCTGCTTCTTGCCAATCTCGAGCTTGGAAAGGAGCGTGTCAGCAATGTCGTTTTCATGGGCATGGGGGAGCCTCTCGACAACTACGATGCTGTTGTCAAAGCTTGTTCTACCATGATTGATCCAGAGGCTTTCAATCTCTCTAAGTCAAGAGTGACAATCTCAACTTCCGGGCTTGTTCCAGAAATCAGAAGGTTGGGACAGGATCTTCCTGTGAGGCTCGCGATTTCTCTGCATAACCCGGATAATGAAAAGCGCAGCAAATTGATGCCGATCAATCGGCGGTATAATCTTGAGGATTTGAAGAGCGCCCTGCTTGAATATCCAGCTTCTCCACGTCATGGAATTACCTTTGAATATGTCATGATTGAAGGTGTCAATGATAGCATCCAAGATGCTAAGAAACTGGTTCATTTCTTACATGGAATGAAGGCGAAAGTGAATTTGATTCCAGTCAATCCCTTTCCTGGGGTTGCGATCACAGCTTCGAGTGAAGAGCGCATCCGTGAGTTTCAGAACTACTTGACCATCCGTTCTATTCCAGCGCCAGTGCGTTATAGTAAGGGACAAGACATTAGTAGCGGCTGTGGTCAGCTTGCAGCCAAGCGTCAAGAAGATCTAGACAAAGATCCACGCACATTGCATCGAGAAAGAAGGCTCCAGCTACAGAATAGCGATCTTTTCTAAGATCGAGGTTATTTTCCCAAAGCTGCTTGAGTATAAATTAAGAAATTTCATCTTTTAGAATTTGTATAATATTCTCAAAAGTGGAGAATGTGGACAGCGAGAAAGTAAGAGACGTTGGGTCGTTTTTAGTTTTCTCCAAAACAATTAGCGATTAGGTTGATATGATGAAAAATCAAGACAAAAATAAAAAAGGTAAGCCAACTCCTCCTCCAGCTCCAAGCAAAGGAAGAGAGCAGCCTACAAAGAAAAAATAGTCCATCTGGGCTGGTCCTCAATAGGACTGGCCCACCCCATACAACATATGTCTAAACGAATCACTCGTAGACCGCGCAACATTGATGCACTCCATGCGAGCGGTGTACTCTACGGAGATTTAGGTACAAGTAAAATCTATGTGATCGGCCTTGCATTTGCAGTTGCAGGGTACGCCTCTTTCTGGCTCATTGCAGCAGTTTCGATCCTTACTCTTTTAATTGGGATCAACTACATCATTGTGTGCAAATACTATCCATATGGTGGGGGAGTGTATGCGAGTCTGCGCAGACGCTCCAAAGTCATATCTCTGTTGGGAGCTTTTTTTCTCTTTGCAGATTTTATCATCACAGCAGCATTGAGCGCTCTATCGGCATTTCTCTATTTGGGAGTGCCAAACCCACTTTTTTTTACTATAGCCGCTATTCTTTTCATTGGTCTGCTCAATTTTTGGGGACCTCGGCATGTGGGGAAGGGTGCATTTGTGATTGCTATTTTAGCTATCGCTGTTTTACTCACACTTTTTGTTTTCTCGATACCTCACGTTCCACTTGGATGGAAGAATCTACAACCGATGCAGCATGGTCTTTGGGGGAATTGGACAGCTTTTGTCGCTGTGATCTTGACCCTATCAGGGATTGAATCAGTTGCCAATATGACTGGGGTTATGCGGCTCAACCCTGGAGCTACTGAACAGGCTCCTGTTGTGACGCGTACAGCTTCAAAGGCGATCTGGTTTGCTGTATTAGAAACGGCGATTTTCACCACATTTTTCACTCTTATACTCAGCTCGATGAATGGACTTCTTCTCCGAGATGGGAATGTGATTGCTCCTAATGGTGAGCAGATACGTGACTATGTTTTCCGCTTCTTAGGAACGACCTTAGTGGGAGAAACTTTCGGAGCAACTGTTGGTCACTATTTTGGCCTAATTTCCAGCATTATTTTTGGTGTTTTGCTTCTTTCGGCTGTTAATACAGCTATCAATGGGATGATTGCCCTTTTTTATATCATGGCTCAAGACGGAGAGATGCCGAGCAAGTTTAAGAGTCTCAATAAATATGGTGTACCAAAGTTGCCACATATAGTGGCAACGCTTCTTCCAGTTGTTATTTTGCTCTTTGTGAATGATATGGCGAAACTAGGAGCGCTCTATGCGGTCGGTTTTGTCGGTGCAATTGCGATGAATCTGGGTGGCTCTGCTACGGATACTTCGATAGCGATGTTGAAGAAGGAGCGAGCGCTTCTTTTTCTATCGGCCCTCATTATGGCTGCTGTTGAGGTGACACTATTTATCGATAAAGCACATGCAAGGATTTATGTACTCGTCATTATTGTTGTAGGTCTTGTCCTCAGATCTCTTGCGAAAGAGGCGAAAGAGCGCAAACCTGTCGTTTCACTCAAAAAGGAGATCAAGCTTGCTAGCTTTACTGATTTGGAAGATAGGGGCGGAGTGCTTTGTATTGTATCGGGCAGGGGCCAGGCGCTCAATCTAGCTAAAGAGAAGGCAGTTCAAGGAGGGCAACTGATTGCATTTCTTTTTGTGAGGGAGCAGCGGGTGATGTCAGAAAGGGATTTTGATCGTCAACCAGGGACTGATAAGTCAGCGACCAAATTATTTAACTATTTAAGTGAAGAGTTAGGGGAGATACCGGCGCTATTTAGTTATGTTGTCTCTGATGCGCCATCGACTACGATTGCGAAGTTGGCAAAAAAGATGAAGGTGACGGATGTAATTATGGAAGTGCCGAAGAGAGGGGTCGTTGCGCATCTTTTGAGAGGGGACGTTGTTAGGGACATTTGGAAGCAGATTCCTGACGAAATCGATCTGATTGTTCTTCCTTCGTAAATACTGCATCAATCATGGATGTAGAGATGAACTTCGTAGATGTCGTGATAGGGCATGAGCGAAGTCGGAGAAAATATATCAAATGTCAAGATCCCACTCGCTTGCTCATAGTAAGGGTTAGTGCAGGTAATTTCTAAATGCACATCTTTTTGATTGTACTGAAATGTAATAGAACCCTTTGGATTAAATTCAGGCCACTTCACAAGAAATGGTCGCATTTCCTCCTTCTGAGACTCACCCTTCTGCGGAATAAGAGTCACCTTATCATCCGTCTCGACAAGCCTAATCCGTCCTTGATTCGGACTGGTTGTAATCGCCATAATCTCTCCTCGCCCAGCATAGATCACATACCGCATTCCCTTATCCAACTGAGCTTTGGCAAAAAGCAATGCTGAGGAACCCGTAATTAAAAGGAGGGTTAGTATAAAAAAAATACGGCGTTTATCATTCATACTTCCCTCTTTGGAACATGATCGACAAAAAGATTCACCCCCGCCAACTTTTTGGGAAGAGTATCCTCTCTATGTAGAAATTTGATTGCGAGCGTAAGCTCTTTGGTTTTAAAACTGTAATGCGGGTCAAAAATGATGAAGCTCATATTGTAATAATGCTTGTCATCCTCAGAAGAAAAGGTCAACGCCGCTGGGAATTCTTTGTCTCTCAATGAAATGTCATACAGAAAGTCTGCCAAAGATGTTTTGGAGACTCCTATCGGTTCTTCATCAGAAAAAAAAGTAATGGGTTGGTCGATTTCCTGGAGGGTGAGAATTTGAGATTCAGCATTGTAAATTGCCTTTTTTGCATGAATCACAAAAAGCCGATCCTGGGCAAAAAGTGGCGAAAAAACCATTAGAAAAAGTATTGCATACCGCATCATAATCCCATCCATTTATTCCAAAACAACTGCTCCTCTACATCGATGAAAAAGGTGAGCTCGCTCCCATGCATCCGCGCTGGCAGGTTTTCTCTTAAATCTAGTGGTTGGATCATTAATGTCAATTCTTCAAGTAGAGGATCATATTGTGCCCTCTGCAGTGAGAAATCAGATAGCTATAAAGAGAAGTCTCATAGCAACGATATAAAAATTATTTGATTTCTTGATAACTTTTCTTTTATGGGATAAGCTTTTTTAAAACGGAGGAAAATATGCACGAATTACCAAAATTGCCTTACGACTACGATGCCCTTGAGCCTGTGATCAGCAAAGAGATCATGGAGTTGCATCACCAAAAGCATCATAATGCCTATGTGACAAACTTGAATAAGGCGCTTGAATCTTATAAGACTGCTGATCTCGATCAACAAATCGCCCTCCAAGGGGTAATCCGCTTCAATGGTGGTGGGCATATCAACCATTCGATTTTCTGGACAAACCTGGCTCCCAAAAATCAAGGTGGTGGAGAACCTCCGAGAGGTGAGCTAGCAGAGCAGATCAAACAGCGATGGGGCTCTCTAGAAAATTTTATTGAAATATTTAATGGGCAGGCAGGCCCTTTGCAAGGGTCAGGCTGGTGCTGGCTTGCCTACAGTAAAACGAGCCGTCAATTAGTCATCCACACCTGCAATAATCAAGATCCTCTTTTTGCCACTACAGGCCTTGTTCCTCTTTTAGGCATTGATGTTTGGGAACATGCTTACTATTTGCAATATAAAAATGTGCGTCCAGACTACTTAAAAAATATTTGGCAAGTAGTGAATTGGGTAAATGTAGCTGAACGGTACGAGAAGGCCCAAGGTTGTAAGTCCTGTTCTTGCAAATAAAATATTGAGTAAGATTTTTATTAATCAACAATTGGAGTATAATAGCGTCCAATGGGATTATTTTCACGTGACAAGCCTAAAATTAAGGTAGAATCAGAGAAGGCGGATGGTTTCAGTGGTTGGTTAAAATGTGCCAGCTGTCATGAAATGATCCACAAGAATGAGCTGGCTGAGAATCTAAACTGCTGCCAGAAATGTGGCTCGCATTATCGACTGTCTGCCCGTGAACGCATTGCCCTGTTGACAGACGCTCATTCTTTTAAAGAATTATTTAATGATATTTGTTCTGTGGACGCTCTCTCTTTTGTCGATTCTAAAAAGTATTCCGATAGGCTTGAGGAGGCGCAAACTGAATCTGGTGAAAAGGATGCTGTGATCACAGGGACCTGCCTAGTTCAAGGTTTGGAGTGTTGCTTGGGTGTGATGAACTTTGCTTTCATGGCAGGCTCGATGGGCTCTGTTGTGGGAGAGAAGTTGACTCGGTTGATAGAGTATGCATTACTCAAGAGACTGCCTCTGGTGATCGTGACAGCCTCTGGGGGCGCGCGGATGCAAGAATCGACGCTTTCTCTGATGCAGATGGCGAAAACTTCGGCTGCATTGGCAAAGCTACATGAGGCGGGAATACCTTATATTTCTATTTTAACAAACCCGACAACGGGGGGAGTCACAGCCTCTTTTGCATCTTTGGGTGATGTGATCATAGCAGAGCCTGATGCTCTTGTCTGTTTTGCTGGACCGCGTGTAGTAGAGCAGGTAATCAGAGAAAAATTGCCTCCTGGGGCACAGAGATCTGAATTTGTTTTAGAGCATGGAATGATTGATCTGATCGTTAAGCGTCACGACCTTAAGAAAAAGTTGTATGAGCTTCTTGACTTTCTATCGGGTAATGAGCGTAAATATAGCAGCAAACAAAAAGTGAATTCGGATGAAATCACAGAAAAGCTGCAGGATTTATTTACCAATGCTAAAACTACCTGTTCGAACTGAAGATGTTGAACTGATTCCTCAATATGCAACAGCAGATGCTGCGGGTGCAGATTTGCGTGCCGCGATTGACGAGCCTATTATTCTGGAGCCGGGCTGTTCAGCCTTGATTCCAACCGGCCTTTTTCTAGAAATACCTCAAGGTTTTGAAATGCAGGTGAGACCGCGCAGTGGTTTAGCTTATAAGCATCAAGTGACTGTTCTGAATACTCCAGGTACGATCGACTCAGATTATAGGGGAGAGGTGGGAGTGATTTTGATTAATCATGGGAAGAAGTCTTTTCTGATTGAGCCTAAGATGCGGATTGCCCAGGCTGTTTTTGCTCCTGTCTATCAGGCAGAATTTATCTTAGCTTCTGACTTAGCCCTGTCCGCTCGAGGTACGGGCGGTTTTGGTCACACAGGAGTGAAATGATTTCAAATTACCTCAATCAGAAGTTGATTACATTTCTCGATGTGGAGGATCAAAAGTCTGCGATGGATAAGATGATCGATCTCCTTGATAGTGAGGGTATGCTTCTAGATAAAGAGGCTTTCCATGAGGCGATATTGAAGAGAGAGGGGATTGTTTCAACGGGAATTGGAATGGGGGTGGCATTACCACATGCCAAACTAGCAGGATATAAAACTTTTTTTATAGCTATCGGAATTCATCCACGCGGCATCCCATGGGATTCTCTTGATAGTGCTCCGGTGCGCCTTATTTTTATGATTGGAGGTCCGGATGACAAGCAGACAGAGTATCTACAATTGCTTTCGCGTCTAACACTTGCCATCAAGAGTGAGGAGCGCAGAAAAAAAATGTTGCAATTTAAGGAGCCAAACGAGATTATATCACTTTTTCAAGGCATTTAGGGTATT
>CAZXQV010000004.1:0-19843 GCA_964643195.1 uncultured bacterium
CTTCTTCAATCCATTCGCTCCTCTTGGACCACAGCCGGGCTTCTTCAATCCATTCGCTCCTCTTGGACCACAGCCGGGCTTGTTCACTCAATCATTCGAAGATTCATTAGCACAAACTCGACCACCAACCTCAATCGCAGAATCCTCTAAAGACTCAGGCCCAGGTAACGCTGAAGACTCAGGCCCAGGTAAAGCAAAAAAACGTAGACGAAAAGTTCAAGCATCTAGTTCTCTTACAGAGGAGCCTGCTCAAAACGGCGTGAAAGTTACACTTTTCAAATGCGTAAATTGCAGCCCACCTAAAATTTTTCAAACCAGCCGATTATTTGCCAGGCATTGCAGAGAGCGTCATTCCAAAGAAAAAATAAAATGCTGCTTCGAAGACTGTGAACGTACATATTTCAGATCATGCCATCAAGCCCTCCACGTCGAAGAGACACACCTTTACCCTGACGCTTACTGTTGTGGTGGCCGAGATAATCAGCCATGCAAAGATAACTATCGGACGGGCCACCTTCCCATTATGAGACAACACTACCTCGGTCAACATTTGGACGTTCATAACATGCAAACTCAGAGAGATATGTGGGTTAAAGATTTGATCGAGGAACACAAAACAAAGAATCCCGATAACCCAAAGTCTTATCAATATACATATACATGTACTATCCGTTCAACGCCGCATTTAGATTTGAGCAGCAATCAATCTCACCCGGAAAATAAATCCTAGCCGATTCAGTCTCGATTGATAATTTTCCTTGCGCGAAAGCGTCGCGATTGACCCAGCCTAAGTCGGTGAATATTTTTAGTATCCCACATTCCGCAGGTCTCCGCAAAGCGAGAGGATCGGATCTGATTTTTTCGCTGAACTAAAAAAACGTAGTTTTTTAGAAGCATTCTTTCTTATCATACCTTTAAAATAAAAATCTTTTTTTTGAACAAAGGATGTGATATGCAAGACCTGTATACAAGTAAGAATTTCGATCACTTGGAGATTGTCTCAACCATTTGCGATGAAATTGGGTAGTATGAAACGGCTTGCGATCATTCAATCGCCCGAATTTTCGCCTGGGTGAACCGCTGCGATTTTCTACTGGTTCAGCTATAACGCAAGGAAAATGATCACAGAAGACTCAATCGGCTATCAATGCAATCATCGAAGTATAGGAAGGAAAGGAAGACTATCATGTTTGCTAATACCCCCACCCTCACGCATCTATTAATTGATTGAAATCCTCTCTATATATATGATCTCCCTATATGCGTAGATCTTGTTGTTTCAGTGAGCCTCAAATAGCTCGAGCCGGTCAAATTTCAACCTGGAAATTCCACTATCAGCCAGCCACCAATCTCTCTAAGGGCTCGAAACTTAAATTTGATCTCCTATCCCAGGGCAAAGAGTCTGACTGGGAACCACCCACTTCTGACCTCGACCAAGGAGCTAATGTCATCTATCTTCTTTTGGAAAATGGAGAGATCGTTGAAGGTAAAGAAATCGAAACAGTGGAAAGTGCCATTCCTCAATATGAATTCACTTTGCCAACCCCAGTCAAAGTCGGTGAGAAGGTAACGATTGTTGTAGGCACACTTCCCGATGCTACTCCTGAGCAGTGGGAAGAAGCAGGCAATGAATGCCAGCTAACTGTCCAAAGAAGAAGACCCTTCAATCTCTATATCGATCCCAAAGGCAAAGGCAACTATGAAGAACCGGAAGTCTTTTCCATGGACATCCGAGGTAATAAACTACACCACATCCATGTGCTTACTCCTTCCTTTGTTGCTAAAAATAAGCGCTTTGACATCATCGTTCGTTTTGAAGATCAGTATGGCAATCTAACCAACTATGCGCCAGAAGGCACCATGATTGATCTCTCTTACGAACATTTGAGAGAAAATCTCAGCTGGAAGCTTTTTGTTCCAGAAACCGGCTTTGTGACTCTTCCCAACCTCTACTTCAACGAAGCGGGAGTCTACAAGATCAAATTGCTCAACATGCACACCAAAGAGACATACGCCTCTGCTCCTATCAAGTGCTTCCAAGACAGTAACCACTCTCTGTTCTGGGGAGAGCTGCATGGTGAATCGGAACGCAATAATCAAGATATGGAAAGCTGTTTGCGACACATACGCGATGAAAAAGCCTACAATTTCTTCGCTTCTTCTTCCTTTGAAGATGTCGATCAAACCAGCAACGAAAACTGGAAAACAGTTTCACAAAGCATTGTGGAATTCAATGAGGAAGACCGCTTTGCCACATTTCTCGGTTTCCAATATGTAGGTGACTCCCCTGGAGAAGGTGTGCGTCAGATCATCTATTTAAGAGACAACAAGCCGATCATGCGCCGCAAAGATGCTAAATCATCTTCTCTACAGAAGTTGTACAAAAGCCTCAATGCCAAAGAGACGATCGCCATTCCTGTTTTACCTATGGGAAAAACTACAGCCTATGATTTCAAAGACTTTAATCCTGAATTCGAACGTGTCGTCGAAATCTATAGCGCATGGGGCTCCTCTGAAGGAGGTAAAGGCGAACCCAATTCATTTCCTATCAAAGGCAAGGTAAAAGAAGAATCTGCTGGCTCTATCCAAAAGGCGTTGCAGAAGAATTTCCGTTTTGGTTTTGTTGCAGGCGGGCTTGACAAGCGTGGTGTCTTTAAAGATTTTACAGAAAACAAGCAGACTCAATATGCCCCAGGCTTGACTGGCATTATTGCGGAGAAATACAACCGTGAACAGCTTTTTGAAGCTCTGCAAAATAGACGCTGTTATGCAACGACCGGCGCCAGAATCATTGTAGGCTTCTATATTGCTGGGCAACCTATGGGTTCCGAGCTGTCGACAGAGAGTAAGCCAGGCCTCCATGTCAACCGCCACCTCTCAGGATATGTAGCTGGAACAGACAGAATTAAGTTAGTCGAACTTATCCGCAATGGGAAGACTCTTCATGAGATAAAACCTGACAACCAATACCATATTGACTACTACTATGATGATATGGAAGAGTTTTCGAAAGTCACTCTTGAAGTGAAAGGAAGCTTGCCATTTGCCTACTATTATCTCCGAGTCACACAAGAGGATGGTCAAATGGCGTGGAGTTCTCCTATTTGGGTTGATCTCGGGAAAACAAAATGATGGCATTGATCATTACTATCATCGCAGCAGTCCTCCTTATGGCTCTCGTGGTTGCAGGACTCGCAATAGGCCGTCTTATCACAGGAAAGAATAAATTACGGAAGGGATGCGGCATGACTCCGAAGGGCAAGAAGAGTTGCAATGTATGCGGAGCATCAAAAAAATGCGACGAGGACGATAATGACCATCCAACTTCCCAGGACGATTCAAAGCAAAATTGAAGTAGGAGAGCGCCTTTCTCCAGATGAAGGTCTACAGCTTCTCAAGCTAGAAGACGAAGAAGATATCGCCGAAGTGGGCAGGCTTGCCGACTTAAGAAGAAAAGAGGTTGTGGGTGACACTGTAACTTTTGCTTCGACTGTGATGCTTTATCCGACTAATCTCTGCGAATTAAACTGTCAGTTCTGTTCCTTCTATGCAAAACCAGGCTGGAAAAAAGCGTGGTTCAACACACCGGATGAAGTCATTGGCCGCATGCGTCCTCATGTTTCAGAATTGACAGAGGTGCATATTGTCGGTGGTCTCTGGCGGGACTGTAACCTCGACTATTATGAAGAGCTTTTCACGAAAATCAAAGCTTTGGATCCTAAGCTGCACATCAAAGCACTCACTCCTGTCGAATATGATTTTCTTGCCAAGATGCACAGCCTGCCGATTGAAGAAGTGTTTAGACGGATGATGAGCTGGGGGCTCGACTCACTACCGGGCGGTGGAGCTGAAATCTTGGTTGAAGAAGTTCGCACCAAGATTGCTCCAGGCAAAATCTCTTCAGATGAGTTTTTAGATATCCATAGACTTGCCCATAGCCTCGGACTGCGGTCCAATATCACAATGCTATTTGATCATATTGAGACGGAAGAGCACATTATCGAGCATTTGATGCGGGTCCGCAATTTACAAGATGAGACCGGCGGTTTTAAGACTTTCGCTCCACTCAAATTTGGTGAGGAAGATAACGCTTTGGGCAAAAGGAAGAATCGCTTGAAAAAGAAGCATATTCCACTTGTCTATGCTGTCAGTCGCTTGATGTTGGACAACATCCCCAACCAGAAGGCGCTATGGACCTACTTGGGGGTCGATGAAGCTCTCAAAGTGCTAGATTGGGGAGCTAATGACCTTTCCTCAACAAATGTAGAAGAGAAAGTGATCCAGATGGCTGGCGGTGTCCAAATCAAGATGAATGTCGAGACCATGAGTGAAATGATCCGCTCAAAAGGACGCATTCCACGACTCACAAACTCGAAAGATGTATGAGAGTTCAGCAATTCGCGCTGGAAATGACGCTAAATCTTTGACTACCAAAGATAATAACGAAAAAAGTTTAGGAAATGAAATCTTGCAACCCATTGACTCTAAAAGAGAAAAACATCAAGCGGGAATCGCTGATGAGAGTTGGCCTTGCGCCCTTCCTCAACACAGCTCCGTTTGCCGATCTGCCTTTCGATATCATCTACCGCCCTCCGGCTGAATTGAACAGATTGATGCGTGCAGGCGAGCTTGACTGCGCTCTTTGTAGCAGCATCGAATACTACGAAAGCCACTATGACCGTGTCGATTGTTTCGGTTTGGCAGCAAGAGGAGCCATCAAGAGTGTCAATCTCTACATAAAGGGCTCTATCGAAGGTGCACGGATCTGCCTCGACCCAAAAAGTGAAACTTCCAATGCCCTACTGCAAATTCTTTGCCCAAATATAAAGATTGTTTCTCACAAAGAGGCTACCGGCTTCATTTTGATCGGCGATGATGCTCTACGAAAGCCCGTGATCGATGGCTACAAAACGATTGACCTTGCCTCTCTTTGGTATGAAAGAACAGGACTGCCTTTTGTCTTCGCTCTCTTCATCAAGCAAAAGGGATTGCGAAGTGAAAAGTTGGAAACAGCTATTTCTCACCTACTTTCTCAGTTTCCAAAAAAAATTGCCTTAGTTGCCAAAGAAGAGCACTTTCCAGAAAAGGCGTTGAGGGAGTATTTTAATCTCTGCCACTATAGGCTTGGACGCGAAGATGAACAAGGATTAAAGGAGTTTTATGACTGCTACGCCCGATGCAATCAAAGAGTGCTTCTCTAGCATAGCACCTAGCTATGATCGGATGAATAGCATTTTATCACTGGCCATGCACAAAAAGTGGAATAGTGAACTGACTGCTTCAGTCCAGGGTGCAGATCATCTTCTTGATCTTTGCGCTGGGACGGGAGAGATCGCTTTCCAGTTCCTGAATGAAAATCCAAAAAGCGATGCTATCTTGCTCGATTTTTGCCCTGAAATGCTAGAAATTGCGGATGAAAAAGGGAAGGATTTGCGGGGACGTTTCAAAACTCATGTAGGCGATGCACAAAAAATTCCTTATGGAGATGCTGTTTTTGATGCAGTCACCATCGCTTATGGAATCCGCAATGTCGCCGATCCTCTTCTCTGCTTCCGCGAGGTCTACCGTGTACTTGGTCGTGGCGGACGTCTTTCAGTGTTAGAGCTAACAAGACCACATGGTCTTCTTCGGATGGGCCATGCAATCTATCTCTCATTTCTACCCCTTATCGGCAAATTGGTAGCAAATAGAGGCACCCCCTACAGCTACCTGGCCAAAAGCATCCAAGGTTTCGCAGCTCCTGAATTATTGATGGAACAGATGAGCGAGATCGGTTTTGTGTATATCGAGAAAAACAAACTTTTGGGTGGGGTTGCCACTCTCATCACGGCAACTAAATGTTAATCCTCGGTTCATCCAGTCCTCGCAGAAAAGAAATTTTAGGTTTTTTCAAGATTCCTTTCGAGCAGAAAAGCCCCTCTTTCGATGAAGAGGCTGAACCTTTTGAAGGAGATCCCCTCACCTATGCGACTAAATTAGCTAAGGGCAAAGCAGAATCTCTCCAAGTTATTTATCCAAACCATGTTATTTTGACAGCCGATACAATTGTTTTTAAAGAAGGAAAACTTTACTGCAAGCCCAAAAGCTCTGAAGAGGCTTTTGAAATGCTCCAAAGTTTTAATGGAAGCTGGCATAGTGTCTTCACAGCTGTCTGCATCGCAAAAGATGGTAAGATCTTAAGCGACTATGAAGAGACTCTAGTGCTTTTTCATAAAGTGCCTGAAATTGACCTACATCACTATCACAAAGCTTTTTCTGGACAGGACATGGCGGGAGGATATGGCATTCAAATGGGTGGAAGCATTATCATTAAACGAATCGAGGGCTGTTTTTACAATGTGATGGGCTTGCCAATAACTGCGGTCTGCAGCCTCCTCAAAAAAGTGGGAATCGACCTGTGGCACTACCTTTATTCTTATTGCTGTTATTTTCTAAACTTTTTGCCGCTTTTCCGGAAGAGGTGGGAAGTCGGGTGCTCTACATGACACACCGCGGCCAGATTGAGCAGGCGTTAGACCTCTATATTCAGCAAGCTAAAGAGATCGAGGAACATGACTTTGGCCTTTTGCAAAAGGTGGGTGAAACCATTTTGATCGCAGGTTCGAGCAGTTCCGATGCTGAAACCCAGCAGCTCTGTCTCTTTGGTGCTGGTATTGCTCACTCCCCTTACTTCATTCCCGTGTTAGAAAAGGGCATACGCAGTAACGATATGAAGAGCCAGTTGATCGCTCTAAACTTTCTCTCCCGCTATTTAGACGACACGGCGGATTTTTTGCTGATCGAGTCGCTGAGCTCTCCCTTCCTTTTGACAAGACTAGAGGCGTGCTTCCAACTCGCTTTGAAACGCAATCCTATCGTTGTCGATCACTTGATGGCGCTCTACTACAAAGTCCCCCCTCAGGTTAGGGTCCTCTTTCCTCAAATCATGATCAATATTGACAATAGCATGGCAAACCAGATGATCCAACACTATCTTACAGATCAAGACTTTGCGGTTCGCACAGAGGCCATTATCAATATAGCTAAGCATAAAAGGGATGACTTTCTGCCTCAGGTCCGTTCAATTGCAGAGCATGCCCACTTTATGCAACAGGAGGCAGCGGCACTCTGCATCGGTGAGATGCGCGATAGGAGCTCACTACCGATTTTGCAAAGGTTAGCCACTTCCAAACAGGGTGAGGTGCGACTTGCAGCTCTTGTGGCTCTAAGCAAAATGGGTGATGCAAAGGCGGTCGAAGAGCTCTTAGGGGAAGCTGAAAAGCACAACCTATTTGCAATTGCTGCGCTTGGAAGTGTTGAAGAGATTCATTCTAAAAAACTTTTGCTTTCTCTAGCTGAATCTGAAGATCGTGATGTGGCGATCAACGCCTCCCTTGTTTTATTGCATCAGAAGAATAGAGCTTGTCTTCCCAAACTCCGTCCTCTTCTTGCCAATCGCGACTTAGGTTTTATAAGAAGTGCTACAGCTGCGGGGTCGCTTGCGGCTTGGAAGGTGACTGGATCTGCATCTCAAAAAGAGAAGAAATTAATGGGCATCACCGCAAGAAGCGATCAACTACGCCATGAGATTTTAGCAGGCTGCGTTGAGTTGCCAGAAGAAGATTTTATTTCTCTTGCGGAATTCATCTTTGATACACAAGAAAATAGTTTGATCCCTCTGCTTGTCGAGCTTTTGGCAAACCACCGAACGGAAGCCTCTTTGAATTTATTGCGAAAAATGCAGCAGAAGGCTGGGGCTCCCTATATTCGAAATTACTGCAATCTGGCTCTTTACAAACTTGGTGAGAAGGGTCCTTACGAAGAAAAATTAATCGAATGGATTGCACAAAGTGAAGATACGATGCTGATCCAGCTGAAAGAAGAGAAGGCTGTAGAACGTCAGACGCAGTTCACGCTTAGTCCTGAAGAGACATCACGCTTCTTCATTGAAGCATTGGAAGCACTGCTGATGCGGCAGAGTCAGACAGGAATTGAAGCTTTAATTCACACAATTGCTTACGGAAATCCCAAAAACAGGTATGCTTTGGCCGGTCTTTTGATCCGTACAACTGAATGAAGCATTTTCTAACATTTTTATTGATTCCTACGGCACTTTTTGCCCAAGTAGATAAGCCGATTCCTACTCGTCTTTTTGATGAAACAGAGTGGGATTATGGCTTGCCCGAGCTTTGGTATGAGGAGTGCGATCCTTGCGTTGAAAAGGTTTGCCCTTTGGATCTTCCCTGCCCGGAGAATTTCGGCCATGTAGAGGCGAACTTGATCGATCCTGTTTTTAGAGATGGGATGCTGACTACCAATCAAGGTGGGGTGTTGAAGGCTCCAAAGATCCGGATCCAGGCAAAAAACATCAGTTATATCACGCAACCTAGACGTGATCCTCCTCTTTGCAATGTGTCTTGTGAGGGTGATCTGCTGATTGAGTATGGTTGCTGGGTAATTACAGCTGATGCGATTTTTTATGACTTCCTATCTGAGACGGGCTACATATTGAATGGTAATACGGCTTCTCTTCCCTGGTTTATAGGTGGAAGGGAGATGACGATCGATTCTGGTGGAGAGTTGATTGTCCATGATGGCTTCATTACAACATCTGAGGGTAAGGGGCAGAAGGATCCTTGTGTCTGTGCGAAGAGGTTGACGTTAACTAAAAATCGAGTTGTTGCCGCTTCTAGCGTGCACTTTAAGGTGATGAAGGCTTCTTGGCTCTATCTTCCTAAAGTCAAAATGAATCTCAAGAAGTTGAGTCGCTCCCCTCTTTCCGTGAAGTTTGGTTGGGGTCGTTTTATGGATCCCTACCTGAGCTTAGTCTACAACTTCATGGACTGGAATGATTTTAAGGCTATGGCACGCCTCGATGGCTTTTTCCGGCATGGTGTTGGGGTGGGTATTGATACGCTGTTTGATCCTGAATGGTCAGATGCTGCTCTCTATACGCGAAACTACTGGGTGCATGACCTGGCAATCGATGACCCGACTACGCGCAACCGCTGGCGTTATCAGGGAACGTATGCGAATCGTCATTGGGAAGAAGCGCTGACGATTAAAGCTCAGTATGATTTTGTGAGTGATGGTCAGATGGCCTATACATACAGAACGAAGGATTTCGATTTAAAGACAGCTGGAGCGACGAAGATTTTGGTGCGCAATCAGGAGGACGACTTCATTGCTAACCTGCAAGCGGTGATTCAGGTCAACCGTTTCCAATCTGTGAACCAGCAGTTACCATCTTATACACTCAACGTAAAACCTAAAGAGATGGGCAGTACCGGCATTATTTATTCAGGAGAGGCTACAGCGGCCTATTTGAACTATGTGTTTAGCAATCAGGTCACACCTCGAACGAACTTCAATGGTGGCCGTTTCTCTGCCTGCCCCAATTTTGCAAGACCATTCAAATCACGCTTCGGCACAGCAACTCCATCAGCTGGAGTGATTGCGATTTACTATCTAGGGAGTCCTGGTGCTAATCAGGTGGGTCAGGCTGTGGGCAAGTTTGGTTTGGATCTGGATAGCTCCTTGCATAAAAATTTTGGCTTTTTGAAGCATGTAGCTGAGCCTTACATGCACTATAGCTATTATACAAATCCAGCGAGCAATCTAGATGAACACTTTATCTTTTCTATTGATGATGGATTAACGAGATTAAACCAGCTCCGCTTTGGTTTTGCCAACAGTTTTTACCTGAAGAAGTACTGTCCGCAGACATGGCTTTGGTTTGATGTGTGGGCGAATGCTTTTTTCAATCAGTCGGCGCTGCCTGTGGCGATTCCTACGGGCTTTTTCGACATGGATTTCAGACCGATTCCTTGGATGACTTTTTCGGTGCGCAGTGGTTACAGCTTTGCCTACCACAATCCATACTACCTAAGCAGCTATCTCGATTGGACTTTGAACGAGAATTTTGCTGTAGGCTTTGGCTATCGGGCGCGGAGTCGTTACTATATTCGCAAAGAGGACTTTAACAACTTTATGATTGATGTAACTAGAACAGCTGAAGAGATTTTGGCGACGCCTTTGTCGGACAGGAGGCAGATTTTTCTGTTTAGGACATTTATTCGACCGCTTCCTGGGATTACGGCGAAGTTTGATATGAGAAATGGATGGAACCGGGTGAATCAGGGGCCATTTGCTGAGTACAAGCTGGATTTAGGGACGGTATTATTCCAGCATTGGGCTTTCAATTTTGTGATTGAGCATAATGAAGCTGATATGCGTTATTCCTGCAGCCTGCAGCTTCCACCACCACCCCCAACGCGCTAATTTTTTTAGATATCTATAACTGATTCAGTTATAACAGTTTATACTAAACCGCGAGAATACAGTGATGCATGAGGACCATATAGCAGACAACACGTTTGAAAGATCTTTTCTTGCTCATGTTTAAAAATATGAGCAAGAAAGGCTTCATCAAATTTGCCGCACTATCTGGCTCTAGTTCATGAATTTATCCGGTTTTCTATTATATCTTTAGACTTGAGACATTTTATATATTAAATTTTATTTTTTATATTTTCGTCAGCAATTCCCCCTGTAAATGACTCTAAATCTTTGACTACCAAAGACAATAAAGAAAAAAGTTTACGAAATGCAATCTTGTAACGAATTGACTCTAAAAGAGACAAACCTCCAGGGGGAATCGCTATACTTTCGTCATTTTTCATCAAACTGATTGCATATTTTAGTAAGTATCTGTTAAGATTTTTACAAAGGTTTTTTTGCAACTTCAAAAGATAAACAGCTCTTTCAAAAGAGTCAAAGTCGGTGCAAATATAAACAATTATTTAAAGGTGTGGTTTATGGACGCTTGCGCATTAGGTAATACTAATACTGTTTGTTCGACTCATTCAGGAAGGGCATTTTCGCTTATTGCTGTGGCTACTCTTGTTGGTGGGGTTGCTCTGATCGTTCTTGGATCTATAGGCCGCTTGGGTTCTGATCGGAGTGTAATGATAGGCACGATGACTGGAGGTGGGGTATTAGCGACTTTGAGCATCGCCTCTCTTGTTGTTCTTGCGATTAAACATGTAGCGAGCAGCAGGAAGACCACTTCTACCTCTCCCCCTAAAACTGATCCAAAACCAGATCCTAACCCACAACTACGGCCTAACAACGAACTGAAGAACAGCGACCTGTTGAAGAACGACGAGGCACAACGACACCCTGAGGCACAACGACACCCTGAGGCACAACGACACCCTGAGGCTCAACGACGACTGGCTGAGGAGGAAGCTAAGGCTCAACGACGACTGGCTGAGGAGGAAGCTGAGGCTCAACGACGACTGGCTGAGGAGCAAGCTGAGGCAGAACGAAAGGCTGAGGCAAAACGACAGGCGCAAGAGGCTGAGGAACAAAGACAGGCGCAAGAGGCTGAGCAAAAACGAAAGACTGAGGCTCGCGAAGAAGCAAGTAGAATGGTTGTAGCTGTATTTCAAGCAGGATTGGGAGATGGTGCATGGAAATTACCCTCTGAGCTATGGCTTCCGCAATATAATCCGACGCAGCAAGCATTAAGAAGCCATATAAATGACGGGAGTTGTAAACCGTCCGCTCACACAAGTTTGGTAGAACAGATCCGTGCACAGAAATTAGCACGTGAATCTGACCCAAACAGACGAAGCTTTCATCTGGATTCAAGATTTCAACCTTTGTATTCACCTGAAAATTGGCCTGAATCGGTAGGTATAGAAGCAGTAAGGCATATATTACTAACATACAATTTAGATCAAATAAACGTCGACAGTCCACCTGCAATTTTCTATCCAGACCAAGAAATAGCTTGGTACTGTCTGACCCAGATAATGAAACTTGATCCAAAACGTGCATTCGAGATAGCAAAGCAAGCCGCCTTCTGGATATTCTGTGGACAATTCCCTTTTAAAGATTTACGCTTTGGAATGGACAGTAAGGTTCATGTCCAACTGGATCATGCAAAACAGTACAAACCTGTTCCTCCCGCAGAGAGCATTTACAGCGTCACATCTATCTGTTTAGCACAATTTATTCCTCAGAATGAATTAGCCGCATTCAATGAGGGGATCATGAATTTAGGTCAGCTAACTTTGAGTGCTAAAAATTTGGAACTATTGGCGCAAGCTATGAGTAGCTATACATGTCTGAGAAATGCAAAAGCTCCTCAGGAACACGCTCTACAAACTTTTCGTACAAATAGTAATCTTCTCGATGCTGCAACCCCATGGCAGCCGAATTTTGACCACCCATTTTTCAACCTTTGCCTGGATTACCCCTACTGTAGGGAGCTGATGAACGATATTAATAGACAAATCCAAGCCGCTCGTCAACCCGCTATGACACCATATCCAAGAAAATTCCATATACCATTGAACACTGCATCCACTTACTACCGATTATATACAGAGTGGGCAGCGAATATAGCTAAGCCTGAGCCGAAAGAATCGAAAGAATCGGAAGAATCAGAAACATCACCCTTAAATATGAGTATCGTCATAGGAGGAATATCTACATCAACGAATACCATCCGAGATTTCGAAACACGCTTAAACATAACCCGATTACCTGTAACCGCTTTTCTACCCCCGGATATCACCAAGTTTCGTCTCCAGTTTATGGAGCTGCTCACGATTCTGGAAAAATACGGATTGATATTTAACGGCTACATGGGAAACTTAGATACTGCATGCGTTTGTTTATAGTCAATTCAGTTGACAATCGAAGGCTTGTTTATCACACTCTCTTTAGAGTCAAAATAACAGGTAGAGCATCCCAACAAATGTTTCTCACCTCATGAAAAAGTGCTATCGAGAGTTCAATACCAGGTATAACCGAAAGTTGTCTCTAGGCGAATAAAAAAATTAGCTTATTGTCGAAAATATCTATCCCTCCCGCGAGAGTGCGTGAAAAAAAGCTGCGAGCTGTCGCAGCATACCAGCTGATTTGACGTGATATAACATCTGTTCTCGATAAGCCGGCTAAAACTGAGGCGTTAACTCAACACGCTTCCCTTGATTCAGAAAGGAAGGCTGCTATCCTCGCAAAAGCGCGAGCACTTGCTGCCATCCAGGATCGGCAAGCCAGACCCCCATCAAATACAAAGTCTCCTGTGCTTGAGCCTTCTCGTTCTTGGTTGGTCAAAAAATGCATGTATCCCTTATTCAGTCAACAGTCAATTTTGAGCATCAAAATTTTGAATCACGAATGGTATACAGGAATCCTGTTAACAAGGAAAGAGAAAGATGTAAACCAGCTCTTACAAAGCTAATTCTAGGGAAGCGGCGTTTGTTTGAGTAACCCTGTATCTGAATCAAAAAGAGCTTCTTTAAACAACTCTACACCCCTCTCTTGAGGAGGAGTTCCATGCTGTTTTTCCATATGACGATTTAGGCTGCTGAATGAGGAAACAGAACTGCATCTCCAAGATCCACAATAAAATTTTACACATTGATGTTCAGTCGCTGCGTGTTCTGGTAATTCGGTTCGACACACAGTACGGCGGCAAGTAGTAACGGGGCATTCCACGCCTGGTAGTGCTTCGAATCGATGAGCTTGAAGCCAATGACCGCTTCTTTCTTCTGGAGAAGAGAACCGCGATTGACAGTGGATGCCATCGAAATAGCCGCATATAAACTCACAACCTTCAATTCCTAGATGATGTCTTGTTTGGTGTCTATCGGTGACATCAAGAACGTTTAAAACGCGTGTCCGACATGCTTGGCAGGTCGCGATGCCTGTCGATTCGTTAATTTTCCATAGCTTTGGAGGAAGGATAGGGTAATGCCTGCCATTCTTTTTAGGCACCTCCAAATCTGGGGGACTTGCTCTAGATGGGGGAGAAAAAATTGCTGTAGGTGGGAACCAAGCAGATGCAACCGGGAGACCTGGTGATGTGCATGGGCGTTTAGCTGGAGGCACTCCTTGGGTATCATCTCTTCCGGAAACACCGAGCGAGATTTCTTCTCGGGAGTGGCCTTGTCGTCGATCGATAGACGATTGTAAATCTTGTGGAGTGAAGGCTTGCGCAATTGCTGCTGTTGTTACCTTTTGAGCAAGCGGTGGTCGCGGAGATGCAACAACTGCTGAGGTCGCTCCTGAGCTGGTGTAATATGGCGCCGCTGTCGCTTTTAACGCAGATGGTGCTGATTGGCCTGTTTGCTTTCTATGTGGAGGAAAACCGCTCAATAGAACGCTTACAGCTATGGAATGAGGTGTCTCCTCAGGTATGGAATGAGGTGTCGCAGGGCTGAGCATTTGATTGCAAGACGGAAAAACCAAAAAATACTCCTGATTGTTTGTTTAAGAGATTTTGAACAGGAGCATCTTGTTTTTTTTAAATAAAATCAAGATTATTCGTAACGGTTCAATCGATTAAGAGGGAATTTTAAAGCTCCCGTCCTATCACACCACCGTACGCACGGAACCGCATACGACGGTTCACTCCTTAATTGAGCCCGTAAAAAATTTTAACCTTAAGTCTGCTCAAAGAGGCTAAGATTTTCTCTTTAAAGAATGCCTTATTTTTTTGGCAATCAAAGATTTAGGGTTATTTCCAACTGGAATTATTGAGCGATAAAAGCCTTAAACTTGGTTGGAGATCGAGGGAATCGAACTCTCTAAACGCAGAGTTATCGTCGTGGCATCGCACAGCTCTTTCGGACCAAAAAATTGTATCGGACCCGGAAAACGGTAGTGATCATCAATCCCCCACCGATCCCGCTCTTTCACAAAAAATTGGAAAGGCGCAGCTTCCAAATCAACAAGCGCTTTTGCCACAACCGGCTTCTCTATTCCTTTTCGCATCTCAATCTGCATCAGAGAATTGATCGGCAATCCACGCGGCTCCCACAACTCCACTTCAGCTTCTAAATTACTAATCGCACACATATAACCACTTCTGCCACCGGCAACTAACCTCTCAGCCACAAAACCCAAAGCATAGCAGTAGTTTGCATCAAAGTTGCTCGGGTAGCTGCAACGCCCTTCATAGCCAAAATAATGGGAAAGAGCATGAAATTTACCGCTATACATCTTCTTGCACATTGCGATCAGCAACTTTTCTGTTTCAATATGAGCCACCTGCACATTGCCATGAGGATCTCTATCCATGAGTAGCTGCTTCTGTATCTCTTCTGGCAGAGAATCAAAGCTCTCCTGTGCAGCAGGCGATAAATGTTGAGGATTTTGATTGAGTTCACTCATCAACTGTTTCATTTCAGGCACAAACTCGATCAGTCCCTCTGGAACGAGCACAACTCCATAATTTTTGCCAAGCTTTGCCCTTTTTTCGATGAGATCGAGCAAGCTTTGTACGAGCGACTTGAGAGACAGATTTTGGAAAGCCACCTCCTCTCCTATGATTGTGAAATTAGGTTGCGTCTGCAAGGCACACTCGAGTGCGATATGAGACGCACTTCGCCCCATGAGTCTGATAAAATGGTAATATTTTTTCGCAGAAAGCGCATCCCGACAGATATTTCCAATCAACTCTGAGTAAACCTTTGATGCCGTATCAAAACCAAAAGAGCTCTCTACAAAGCGATTTTTTAAGTCGCCATCGATTGTTTTCGGAACGCCCACTACACACGTTTTGCATTTGTGCTCCATGAAATATTCGGCCATGAGCGCAGCATTAGTGTTGGAGTCATCGCCGCCGATGATCACCAGGCCATCAAGATTGAGCTCTGTGACCACTTTTAATGTCTGACGCAGCTGCTCATCAGTTTCGATCTTGGTCCGGCCGGAACCGATCAAATCAAATCCTCCGCTGTTGCGGAAAGAATCGATATCTTTCAGATCCACAAATGTATTCTCCAGAATACCGCCTGGTCCTCCTAAGAAACCAAGCAAAGTCCCACCTGGCCCAATCGCATCACGAAGACCCGCAATCACATTGTGCCCACCAGGAGCCTGCCCTCCTGAAAAAAGCACTCCAACTCGCAGAGCAAGGGGTACTCGCTTCCCCTTTTCAAAACGTAATAGTGGCTGATTGGCTGTTTGTGGAAAAAATATCTTCACAGCAGGATCGACTCCTTGACACGCCTCTTCTACAAGTTCATTGGCTGACTGTAGGATCAGCGGCAAAGTAGGTTTAAAAGCTCTTCTTGAATTTTCTAACGACATAAGTGCTCCTTAAACCACTGAATAGATTCGCGGATGACCTCACTTGAAACTTTCTCTTCTCCTAAAAAATGATCAGTGTTGGGATAGGAAACAAAGCGAGAGGGAGTCTTTTTTCCTTCGCTATGCATTTTGTACACTTTCTGGTGCAAAAGCGAGACTATTTGATCTCTTTCCCCTTGCATGTGTAAAAGAGGAACGTCGAGGTTTTCTAATACTTTCGCAGCCATCATGCGACCAAACTGCTCTTGAAATTTGGGATTGAGTTTGACGCCACGGTAGTGGCTGAGCACCTCTTTGGGATCTTCAGTTAATTTTTCAGGATGCTGAGCGATGAAGTCTCGATACCAGAGCTCACCGCTGGCAACAGGAGCCCAGAGAGCAAGCGCTCCTATGCGTTCAAAACGTAGAGAGGATAGCATCGCAATCGCTCCTCCAAGAGAGCTGCCAAAGACTCCAATCCTTTTATGATCAATTTCTTCAAGCTGACTAACATGCTCTAAGGCAGCCAAAGCATCGCTTACCATATCTTCAAGAGAGATATCTGATAGAGAGCCTTCGCTATCTCCAGCTCCACGAAAATCAAAGCGGAGAGAAGCGAGTCCCTGTTCAGCTAATTTTTCGGATAGGATAACATGGGAGCGGTTCGTGCCATGTTTGCTACTGGCAAAGCCATGCATAATCACTACACAGGGTACAGCTTTTTCACCACACGGTCTATGTAATACGCCGAAAATTTTTTGTCCTTGATTTTCCAAGAGACAGGACTCCCGAATTTCTCTTTTTGCTACAACAGTCATAATCGCTCCTCTTTCTAATAAACTTTAAACGGAGTTAAAAAAAATGTCGATACCAACATTTTTTGTATAGCTGAATCAGTACAAAATTGCACAAAACACTTAGAACTAAACTATTTTAGACATGAAGAATAGAGAGTGGATAATCCCCGCAATCAAGAAGAAAGTAATCATCGACATGATGTCATTAAAAGCCGTGACGATAGGACCTGAAGCAATCGCAGGATCGACCCCAATCCTTGCAAAAAAGAAAGGCGAAGCCACACCCAGCGTCGTCGCTGTAATCGAAGCGCTAAATACCCCAGCAGCAACCATCACTCCAAGCTGCAAAGCACCTCCATGGAAATCCCCTATACCAAACGAAACTAATGCGAAGACGATGAAGCCACAAAGAGCTCCGAAGGTCACTCCGGTCAACAAACCAATCGATCCTTCCTTCAGCACCGCTTCCCCCCGTTTACCCGCAGAAAGCACACCGATCGCCATACTCCGCACAAGCACAGTGCTACACTGAATTCCCACATTACCTGACATTCCGTTAATCAAAGGCACAAAGAAGAAGATCATCGCCAATAACTGACCTTCAAGCTCTTGATAATAAGACATGACAGAAGCGCTGATCAAACCACCAAAGAGTGTGACTAAAAGCCAAGGAGCACGCGAAAGATAGCGCTTAAAAATATGGTCATATTCCGAAACATCTTCCGCGGTACCCGCCATCCAAGCAATCGTCTCATCCGCTATATCCTCAATCGTCTCAACAACATCTTCATAGGTGATCACTCCTACCAAAAAATTGTTTTCATTGACCACGGGGAGGGCAGGAATTTTATAACGCTCGACCAGATCTACCACCTCTTCGCGGGTCCCTTCCGGGGAAATCTTATGCTCCACCTCACGCATCACCTGTCTTAATGGAAGCTGAGGGGGGTTCACGATCAAATTCCGAGCTGGCACAAAACCTTGAAGTTCACCCTGTTCATTGAGAACAAAGATCCTTCTAGTCATATCGATACCAGGATTATCGCGGATAAAGTTGGCAGCCTCATGAATCGTTGTTTCCATTGGAAAGGCAAAGAATTCATTGGTCATGAGTCCACCCGCACTATTGCGACTATGCTTTTGCAATTCGCGGATCTGTGAAGCCTTCTTGCCTTCAACCAGATCGAGTACTCTGCGATAACGTCTCTCTGGCAAGTCATCCAGGACCCAAACAGCTTCATCGGCAGGCATATTGCTGATCAAGCTCTGAATCTCTTCGTCAGTAAGGGTCCGGAAGATGGCCCATCTAGAAGCGCTATCCGTGCTGATGATAAAGGTAGTCTTGGCATTTAAATCGGGAAGATTTTCATAGAGAACTGGGCGGGCACTTGGAGGAAGTCTGGAAGCGGCGTATGCCAAGTCAATTGGATTATATTCAGCAGCGATTTCGGCGATATCTTGGAGCTGCACATCAAAGGTCGTTTTGTGAAAAGCCTCTTCTAGCCGCTCACTGAGCATGTCATCAAGATGACTAGTTCTGGAATCCATTAGGTTCCCTGCTGAGGCGTGATACTCTTCATCCATTGCGTTTCCTCTCCTCGATGAAGTCAACAAAACTCTCTGTTTTCTTCAGATTTTCAAGCCAAGGATCATTCTGCAGCTCTTCTTCATTTGGAATCAATCCAGCTTTGTCAGCCCTTCTTAAGTATTCTAAGGCTCTTTCCGTCAAGCCAGACAAGCTGTAGAGGCAGGCTAGGTTGGTCTCGGTACTGCCAAGAGAGAGCGCCTTGATTAAATTCGCCTCGGCATCGCCTTGCAAAGAACGGCTCTTCTCAGGATGATTCTCATCGTATATGCTTTCTGAGAGCAACAGCTGTGTATAGCCAAGATGACAAAAAGCCTCTTCATCTTCAGGATCTTTTGCAATAACTTCTTCGAAAATCCTTACAGATTCAAAGAGCAGCTCCATATTATCAGCGATCTCTCCTTGATGAGAAAGCGCCATTCCTAAATGGAAAATCACTTGCAGATCATCAGGTATGCGGAAGTGTAGATCTGATAACACCTCGATTGCTTCCTCAAAATACTCTTCGACGCCAGTGATATCGCCTAATAGATCCAATGTCGATCCTAGCTGATACTCAGCCTCGATATCTCCTTTTAACTCAATAGCTTTGCGAAATTTATGCACAGCCTCTTCACAAAGAGCCTGTTGCTCAAGCCTATCCTCTTCAAGGTGACAAAGACGCACGAGTGTTGTTCCCCACTCGATCCAGTGCATACTGCAAAAAGGACGTAAACGGGTCAATCTCTCGATAGCTTCACATGCATCTAATAGACTGTTTGGATCTTGTGTTGTAATGCCCCAAGCAAGATGAGCTTGGAATATAGCATGACTGCAGCGGATATCTTGGCTATTTTTTTCCAACCTCTTGTGAAAGAAGCTGACAGCCGTTGCGAAATGATTAACATCTTGAAAATAGAGTCCCTCAATCAATTCAATCATTCCTAAGGCTAGCAAGAGCTCGGGATACTCTTCATGTTGATGAAGACACGAGACTACTTTTTCTTTCCCATCATGAATAAGTTGTAGGTCATCCAGAAAGAGTCCCAAAAGTGCCAATCCCTCTCCCAAATAAGCCGTTACTAGAGGACCCGAGCATTCTTCCATTTTGAGAGAGGTGAATTTTTCAAGCGCAATATCGATCTCAGAGAGCTGCCGTCTACGCGATCCAGACTCCATAAACATGAGCCCCCAATGGAGCCAGAGTTTCCCATGCTCAGGAACGGCGATGATAGCGCGTTGGAAAACTGAATCAGCTCTTTCAAAATCTTCGCGATTCCCGGAAAGATCATAAAGCAGCTTGTGGCCTTGAGCAATAGGAAGCTAAGCTTTCGCTTCCTGTCCTTGAATCGCCTGACGGAGGATTTCAAGTGCTTCTCGTACTTAGGCGGGATCCCCTGATAAAGCTCCA
>CAZXQV010000005.1:0-19672 GCA_964643195.1 uncultured bacterium
TTGAAGAATTTGAAAGACTGCGCACGGCTATTGAACGCATCGAAGGATGGAAAGAAGGGCATGAAGATTTTATTGATAAATGGTACATCACTGGTGTCCATAAGAAACGTGGCGTAATCACTGAATATTGTGTTAACCAATCAGGGCACAGCATCTGGATTTTAAAACAAGATGCTATTCAATTAGCTTTAGAAGGAAGATTACATGCCACTCTCATTCATATGAAAAGTGGAACTACTTATCTTCGTCCAGAACATCACAATCATTCATTCGTTGTTATTACATGAACTCATGTTTTCCTATAAGCCTAATTCTGCTCTTTGCTCTTGCAAGCTGTACAAAATCTGATAATAATCCATTAAAAAATCTAAATGCATGTAAACAAGAGTTTATCGAAGAAATTTTAAAACAGTCTTCTAATGAAAGCCCTTTTTACATGAGCTATTCACTAACAACTGTCCTTTTTTCCGATAATGCAATTTCGTTATTTGGACAAATTTCTGTTTACGACCACCTTCCCCATGAGCGAAAACGCTATGAAGGACTCACCTTTTACAAAGATCAAGGGAAATTCGTATCTATATCACTTCAAGAATTGTTTTCTAACACCATAGAAAAAGAATGGCTTCGCAACTATTGCGAGCAATTTTTAAAAACTGATGGAATTGTCTCTTCCTATTTTTCGGGTAAGACACCTCTTCTTACTTCTCTTGATTATAACTTAATTCACACCTTTGTCCTTGAATCTGAAGCTTTATGTATCATTTTTCAACCTTATACAGTTGCAGGTATGACCGATAGCCCACCAATCATCAAAATTCCCTATGAAAAATTAAAAGTTCATTGGAACCCCTCTAATCCTTTAGTAAAGTGCATTCCCTTTACGCCGATAACTGACTCATGGCCTGAAATTTCTGAAGAGCCTGATGAACTTGCATCCAATCAAAAGTTCTGAATGCGTCTCTCCACCTCCAATTGGTTGGACACTCTTTGTAGTCCACCATCGTTTTAAACGGTTTTTGCACTGATAATGAGAGATTTACGTCTCTCAGCTGCAAGTTCTGAAACATCAAATTCAAAAATTATCGTTCACTCACTTTAGAACTCTCAAAGACTCATATTGAAAAGTGAGATTTTTTCGTTCAAAAATCTTACTTTTAGAAGCCAATGCCGATGGCAAATTCAGCGACAGGACCTGGAAAAACTCCTCTTTTGACAACTGAAATGGCTGGTTGAGTGACTGTGCATTCTGCAAAACCAAGAAAAGGGCAATTATGCGCAAATTCATACCCTGCAGTAAGACTTGGCATCAATCCAACGAAATTCCCTTTATTTGAATGTGAGGTACCTCCCCAGGCTAAACCTCCCCCAGCATAGATACTTTTCTTCGCAGCTGGTTGAAAATAGTGGACGTAAGACGCCTTTGGAGCCGTCCAAAAAATTCGATCAGCTCTATGCTCGGCACGACCAATTCCACTGATTGAAATATCAGCTGCACCATGTCCTGCTAATCGGCGGTATCCAATCCCTAAGCCAGGAAGAACAGAGCTCGGCTGAGTGCAATTGTTTTCAGCAGCTGCAAACCGTACATAGAAAAATCCTTGTTTAATCTGTTTTTCAGCGAAAAGAGAATCTGTCAACGCAGGCTGTGAAACATCGATCGATTGGTCAGCTAAACATAGAGTTGTTGTTGCTACCACTACTACTAGTAGAATACTCAAAAGTGTGTATCTCATTTTTTCCTAATTTTTTTTTAAATTCAACATTATCAGTAACCTATAGAAAATAAGTCAAACAAAATAAAACGCAAATCACACACTCACTTTACACTTTTTTTCTCTCCGATAGGGTGATTTATACTAATTGCAAGAGTTAAATCCATAAAAGAGGATCATATAGTGCAGCAGATTTGACAAATCGTTTTGAAGCGCATGTTTTTAAAAATGAGCGAGAAAGGATCTTTCAAAGATGCTGTATTAGATGGTTATTTTTTCTGGATTTAATTCTTGCAATTAGTATTAAGTCAAGATGCGCAGAAAAATTGGCATCTTTACTCGCATAAATCACTAAAAATGGATTGAATAAAAGACCCGAAAGCAACAAAAGAGGTATTTTTGTCAGGCTATTTCACGCATATTTCATAAATAATATTTATCATTCTTAGAGGCCAAGTCTCATTTTTATTTTTTTCTATCGTGACAAAAAGTCTTGCAGCTGCAATACTCTTTCACAAGCAGGGCTTTCCTGCGATTTTTTTAAGCAGCATCTCTTAAAGATGCAAGGAACAATTGGTTATGGCAAAGAAATTATTTGTAGGAAACCTCTCCTATGACGTCGATCAAGACAGTCTAAAAGAGGCATTTGAACAATTCGGCACTGTTGTGAGTGCACAAGTCATCAAAGATCGCGATTCAGGCCGCTCACGTGGTTTCGGCTTCGTAGAGATGTCAAACGATGATGAGGCTAATGCAGCTATCGAGGCCCTAGATGGTCAGGATATGCAAGGCCGCAACGTTGTTGTGAACGCAGCTAAAGAAAGAGATCGTCGTTAATCTCTTGAGGGGGGCGATGTTAAATCCCCCCCATACAATTCTCCCTTTCAAATTTCATAAAAAACTGCCATTATTCCCTTCATAGCTATGAAAGGAAAAAAAGTATCTTCGACAGCTGTCGAAAACCACACTCACAAAATCTTCCCACTCGATCTCAATACGAATAATACCGTTTTTGGTGGTCTCATCATGTCTATTCTTGACCGCATCGCTTTGGTCGTTGCCGAGCGTCATGCTGGCTGTAACTGCGCGACTGTCTCTGTAGATGCCCTCCATTTTCTAGCACCTGCTCAATTGGGTGAGGTTTTGATCTTCAAGGCCTCTATCAACCGCTCTTGGAATGCTTCTATGGAAATTGGCGTAAAAGTTGTCGCAGAAGATTTTGTCACAAATGAACATAGGCATGTAGTCTCTGCCTACTTCACCTTTGTCGCTTTAGACAAAAAAAATCGAGTCACCAAAGTTCCTCCCGTAATCCCAGAGACTAAGCTTCAGAAGAGACGGTATGAAGAAGCTGGTATTCGCCGCGAAATGCGGCTTTTCGCTGCAGCAGAAACGCAAGAGCGCCGCAAGTTGCGATAGATTTTGCAGCACGAAGGCACAAAGAAGAACGTGGAAAGCTTGTGCGTATAGCAATCTAACCAAATAATACTAATTGCAAGAGTTAAATCCACAAAAGAGGATCATATAGTGCAGTAGATTTGACAGAGCATTTTGAAACGCATGTTTTTAAACATGAGCGAGAAAAGATTTGTCAAAGATGCTGTACTATATGATCTTCTTTTGTCGATTTAACTCTTGCAATGAGTATTACACATCAGAGCAAGGGCCGATTCCACACTGCATAAATACCATCACCACATTCACCGCAGCAGCGAGGAAAATCAATCCAAAAACCGTATGGTCAAACCAAGAGAGTTTATACTCATCCTCTCTATTAAAAATGACCATCATCAGTGCATTCACAGCAATACTCACCCCAAAGACCAAAAAGGCCCATGTATAAAGACTAATACCCAGAAAAGGCTCACCAAATTTCGAAAAATCAGGACAAGCATGCAACGCTATCTGACGCAGCGAAATCACACTACCCAAAAGAGCCGCAATAATTGCTAAACCATAATGACGCTTTCTAATACCAGCACGTAAATTGAGGCAGATCGATCCTCCCACTCCCAACATAAATAGCCGCTGCAAATAACAAAGCGGACAAGGCTGTTGACCAAAAAATATCTGTAAAACAAGCGCGGATAAGAGAACTAAGGCCAGTATCAACACTTCAATGCCGTTCAATATACGTTCAGTCACCAGTTAATCCTCAATGAACTCGTCATATGTATCCAAAAAATCGCATAGTTTAAAATAAAACTAGCAACCAAAAAGCCAATCGCAGTCTTGCGCATATTCAAGTAGGCAAGGAGAATGGCAACTGTCATAATCAAGAAAAGAATTACCATATCGCCACTGTACTATTTTTGCCAATTCCTGCAAAATAATTTGCGATGAAAACAGTGGTAATCGGTGGTGGAGCGGCAGGCATTTTTGCAGCTATACATTGCAAAGCTCTTCTTCTTGAACGCTCTAGTCACCTTTTGACAAAAGTGCGCATTTCAGGAGGAGGTCGCTGCAATGTCACAACCAGCACTTTTGACCCAAAGCTCCTAATCCAAAACTACCCTCGCGGCGGACGCGAACTTTTGGGACCCTTTCACCATTTTGGACCGGAAGAAACAGTCCACTGGTTTGAAAGTCGCGGCGTCCCTCTCAAAACGGAAAGCGATGGACGCATCTTTCCTCACAGTAACAGCTCTCAAACCATTATTGACTGCCTCATGCGAGAGGCATCAAATTTAGAGATTCGTCTCCAACAAAAAATCGGTGCGATCCGCAAATTGGAGAATCATTTTGAAATCGAAGTCAATGATGAGATCCTTTCCTGTGATAAATTGATCTTGGCCACTGGCAGTTCTAAACAAGGATATGCTTGGGCTGAAAGTTTCGGCCATACGATTCAAAGCCCCGTCCCTTCACTCTTCACCTTCAATGTACCCAACTCGCCCTTAAAAGAACTTTCTGGCATCGCTGTTCCCAATTGCAAAGTCTCACTACCCGGCACTAAATTGATGCAGGAGGGTCCCGTTTTGATCACCCACTTTGGATTTAGTGGCCCCGCTATCATTAAACTCTCTGCTTGGGCCGCACGCTATCTATTTGAAAAACACTATAAAGCTCCTCTTCAAATTGAGTGGACTCCCCCCTTCCCAAAACGGTTACACCGGATTCTAACAGAAGAAATTCAAAACTACCAAATCGATGGTAAAACCACCCATAAAGAGGAGTTTGTGACGTGCGGTGGAGTCACTCTCAAAGAAATAGATTTCCGCAAGATGGAAAGCCGCATCTGTCCCGGCTTACATTTTGCCGGAGAGATTCTGGACATTGATGGTGTGACGGGCGGATTTAATTTCCAAAATGCGTGGACTACAGCTTTTCTTGCAGCAAAATAGTCTGCCTGTTATAGAGAAGATATGCGTTATTTAATTTTATTTTTACTTTCCAGTACGCTATTTGCTTCTCCAGCGCTTGATCGTTTGATCGAGGGAAATAAGCGTTTTATTTCTGGTAACTTAGAGCACCCCCATCGCGATCAAGAGCGACGAGATATGACAGCTTATGCCCAAAAACCGTTCGCTATCATCCTTGCTTGTGCAGATTCGCGATTGTCTCCTGAGATCATTTTTGATCAAGGCATCGGTGATCTCTTCGTTGTTCGAGTAGCGGGGAATGTGGTTGGTTCTTTGACGAAAGAAAGCATCGATTATGCTGCTTTAGCTCTGCAAACTGAAATCTTGGTCATTTTGGGCCATGAGGGCTGTGGCGCAATTGAAGCTGTGATGAAGGATAACACGAGTCTCATCCCTACAACAGCCATTCTAATAGACCCTGCAGTCCAAAAATACCGCGATAACCTGGGAATGGCTACGAAGCAAAATGCCCTCAATATGAACGCTCTCCTCCAAAGAACTGCCTCACTAGGAGAGGTCATCCGAGAGGGGAAATTAGAGGTCGTTTCAGCCTATTATAACCTCTCTACAGGTGAAGTAGAAATTTTAAAATAATCTTTATATTATTTTAATCTGTCTTTGTTACAATCATAGCATGAATCCAGTCTATGAAACATATCGAGTCATGCTTTTCGATCACCTCAAGGCTTTGCCCTGGGAGAATCAAACTATTAAAAGTGCTCTGGAAGCGATCTGTCAAGGGAGGTGGAAAGGTGATGATGAACACCTTAGCCGAATCAATGAAATCGTCAATAAAGATGATGCCGAAACCTGGGGGGTCCATGATCTTGACGCTCTACGCACATGCTTCCGCGAATGTATTCAATTGACTCTGGATCGCGCGGATAGCGAAGCCGCTGCTTGGGTAGCAGAAAAAGAAGCAGAGCGCGCTTACTATACAAAGAATAGAGAAACTCTTGCTCAAAAGCCACGCCCTCCTTCTGTTGAGTCCTACTTCAAAAACTATGAGGCGCGTCTAAGAAAAATTGGTCTGACTCCTCTTGAAGTTGATCAACAAATTGGATACAACTCAGCACTCAAATATGTAATTGCAACTCATTTCGACCTCTTCATCAAGACGCTGAAAGACAAGAACCTTAATTTGGAACAGATGAGCCGGATCCCACCTGAGCTATTTGTAACGATACTGTCTAACCAGATAACCATCGCGAGATTTTTGTCAACGGGGGTTCCTATTGACACGATTATTGAAGTTGTAGGAGATCCAAGCGGTCTAGCCTTACTAAAGGATAGTTCAACAATTGGCTATGTCCGCTTAGGAGTCACACTTCATCAACTACTGAATCTGCCTGAGAAGGTTCTTAAAAAAGCTCTCATATATTCAAACTTTTTGAAATACAGACGAGGTCAATGGGACAGCTTCATCGCTAGATTAGCCTAGAACGCAATTAGTATTAATCGACTATAATATTTCAGCAGCAATTGCGGCAAGCTCAGATCTCTCAGTCTTCTCCATCATCACATGGCCGAAAATTTTCTGATCTTTAAACCGACCAACCAAGTAGGTCAGTCCGTTTGAATTCCGATCCAAGTATGGATTATCGATCTGTGTTGGATCCCCCGTAATCACCACTTTGGTATTTTTGCCCGCCCGCGAAACAATCGTCTTGATCTCATGAGGTGTCAAGTTTTGCGCCTCATCGATAATCATATAGATTTTTGGCAATGAACGCCCACGGATGTAGGTCACAGCCTCCATTTCCAACTTCTTACTCTCATTCACCCAGCGCAGTGTTTCATTCTGCTCTGAACCTGTAGAATCACAAAGAAATTCCAGGTTATCATAAATAGGCTGCATCCAATGGACCAACTTTTCCTCTTTTAAACCCGGAAGATAGCCAATATCTTTGCCGAGGGGAACAATCGGCCTACTCACTAAAATTCGGTGGTAAACTCCCTCATCAAAAACCTTGCGCAAACCGCAAGCCAGCGCCAACAGCGTCTTTCCAGTACCTGCAGGACCAAGGAGTGTCACGAGCTTCACATCATCTCGCAAAAGCAGATCCATCGCACATTTCTGTTCTACGTTTGTGGGAGAAATCCCCCAAATATTGGAAGGAAACTTGACAAGAGGAACGAAATGCTTCGTTGTCATATCATATTTAGCCACCGCAGAAGTGTTTTCTACGGAATGCATGACGATATATTCGTTAGGAGCGAAATCATCTGTAGTCGCCTTCACACGTCCATCTTTATAAAACAGATCGATTTCATGTTTCGGCATTTCTATCTTGCGATAACCATGATAAAGCCCGTCGAAACTGAATTTCTTGTTTTCATAATCCTCAGCCTCTAGACCCATTGCCTCCGCTTTGACTCGCATCGCAAGATCTTTAGAGACAAAAACAACATCCTCCCCTTTTTCAAAAAGAAAATAGGCAGCCATCAAAATGCGGTAGGGAATGCTATTCAACGAAAGAACAAAGTTAGGACTATAATTGGTCTTGATTTCTAGCTGAATCCGAATGCGCGTCCCATTCTCCAGCATCACTCCTTGGTGGAGATCCCCCTCCCCCAATTCTTTCAAAGAATCAAAATAGCGAAGAGAATCACGCGCATTCTTCGCCAATTCATCCCGATAGCGTTTGACTTGAGCAAGCTCCTCAAGCACCGCTAGCGGCACCACAACATCATTTTTCCCAAAAGCCTTCAGAGCATCGGGATCATGTAAAATCGTATTTGTATCCAGAACGAAAGTGCGTCTTTTTTCACCCATAAATTCGGAAGATATTCCTTTTCTCGACTATTTGGCAAAGACAAATTTTAACCAACTAATTTATATACAAATAGAATCGAATTTAGCACTCTTTAATCGAGAGCGCTAAAAATAGTTGCTTAAAAAAGCTTGAAGAGATTATACTGAGTGTTAGAAAGTGAGGTTTAAATATGAAAGCAAAGATTGACCATCAAATTATTTGTATTCCTCCCTATATCTCAACAACCTGGGATCAAGTAACTTTTTTACAAAGCGAAGACCATCCAGACACCCATCGTCTCACTCTTTGCTTACACCTTTCTGATGGCAAAGTGATTCGAGTACCCAATCTCGATCCTTCAATTATTGACATAGCATTTAGCTCTCATTTGAAATATATGGAACTTAGAAAAGCAGCGCCTCAACTAACCGAACAGTTTGCTCAGTTTCGGATTGGACTTCCTGGGGTAGAGAATCTTTCTGAAGCTTTACAGCATGATATGTCTAAGTCAAATACACCGAACCTCCCCAAAGAGGTAGTGGCACGGATTGCTGCGATGGCAAAGATGATCACAGGTGGCGATCTCGACGCATTTCCAAAACCAGAGCCACACTGCAATTGCACGCATTGTCAATTAGCTAAAGCGATTCACGGGGAGGCTGCAGCTAACGAAGAGATGCTGGAGCCTGTTTCAGATGAAGAGCTTTCATTCCGTTCATGGGATATCAATCAATGTGCTGACAAGCTATATATTGTAACCAATCCGATCGACCCAAAAGAGCAATACAATGTCTTTTTGGGCTCCCCTGTGGGTTGTACCTGTGGGCAGACGCATTGCGAACATATTGAAGCTGTTCTTGCCTCTTAAATCAGATAGCTAATTCAGTTGAAAATTTCATAGATGGATGCTTGGATAGATCATGATTTCAAACTGAATCCATTATACTCTTTCCTCTTGCACAATTTTATCAGAAAAGATAAAACTACGCTTAACGTTTTAATATAGGGGATATGTCTATGACCAAATTTGTTGCAGCAATGCTTACAATGCTCACTTTGGCTCTTCATGCTCAAGAAGCTTCCTTTGAAGCTTTTACAGGCGCCGTGCTCGGATCGAAAGTTCGCTTGCGTACGCAACCAACTCTTGAGAGTCACGTAGTTGCTGAAACTTCAGCTGGGCAGTTATTTGGCATCATAGGCGAAGAGAAAGATTACTATGCAGTGCAGCCTCCGCGCGGTATAAAGGGTTATGTCTTCCGTACATTTGTTCTCGACAATATCATCGAAGGTGAACGTGTGAATGTGCGCCTCTACCCAGACATTGAAGCTCCCGTAATTGCTCGTCTAAATACCGGTGATCGTGTGACAACTTATAGTTCTGATGCTAACAGCAAATGGTTAGAGATCGATCTTCCACATAGTGCCCATTTCTACATCGCAAAAGAGTATATCGAGAAAAAGGGCGATCTTGCACTTATCAAGCAGCATGAAACACGTCAGAGTGAAGCGGCTCACCTACTCCGCGCTGCATGCCTTTATGCTCAAAATGAGATCCAAAAGAGTTTCCCTCAAATTGAAATCGCCAATATGGAAAAGAAATTTGGCGACATTGCATACAAGTATAGCGATATAGCAGATGTTGTAGCAAATGCACAAGAAGCAGTCCAGCTGATGCAAGAGCTTTATACCCAGAAGAAAATTGCATTTTTAGAGTCCAGAGCAAACAGCGGTCCATCTGTTGTGCGCTTTAATCAAGATCATGTAGCGCGTTTAGCTGCCCTTGGCATCGAAGTAGAGGCATTACAAGAAGAAAGCGTTGTAACAGGATTGGGTGGAGCTTTTGCGAATACTATCGGTGTGGCAACAACTTTGGGATCTGATCAGATCAATGATAAAATGTTAGTCTGGCAGCCAGTGGAAGAAGCTCTTTTCCATCTTTGGGCTGCAGCAAACAATACAGATTCGATGGAAGAGTTCTATGCTTCTGAAGATATGCATGCGATCTACATCAGCGGACAGATCGAGCCTTACAGCCGTCCTGTGAAGAATCTTCCTGGAGACTTCATGTTGAAGAATGAGAATCAGCCAGTGGCCTTCCTATACAGCACAAAAGTAGACCTTTCTAAAGTAGTAGGTCGTAATGTGACAGTGCGTGTAGCACCTCGTCCAAACAACCACTTCGCTTTCCCAGCTTACTACGTTCTTTCTGTCGAGTAATCATTATGAGCCTTCTACCGCAAGGTAGAAGGCTTTTTTCCTTGGAATTTAACCAAAAATAATCCATTTTTGGGTTGGAATACGACCAAAAATCAACTCGTTTTCCCTTGGAAATCAGCCATGTTTAAGAGAATTATAGATTTTCACCTCAATAAATGGACCATAGATCCTTTTCGTAAGCCACTTATTTTACGGGGTGCTAGGCAAGTTGGAAAAACCTATGCTGTTCGAAAATTGGGGAAGCGATTCAAATCTTTTGTAGAGATTAACTTTGAAAGATTAGAAGGAGCTGCATCATTGTTTGAAAAGGACCTTGCACCTGAGAGGCTTATTAGGGCCCTTTCATTATTAGTAAAAACTCCCATCATTCCCGGTGAAACACTCCTTTTTTTTGATGAAGTTCAAGAAGCGCCCCGAGCTATTTTGGCGCTTCGCTATTTCTATGAGGAGATGCCTAATCTACATGTAATTGCTGCAGGTTCTCTTTTAGAATTTGTTATCGCAAAGGTAGGTGTTCCTGTTGGCCGTATTTCGATGTTTTATATGTACCCTCTATCTTTCCTAGAATATTTAGTTGCTATTGGACATCATCTGACTGCAAAAGAAATTTTGAATCATTCTCCTGGCATTGCCATGGAAGAAGCTATTCACACACGCATTTTAGATCTAGTAGGAGAATATCTTTCGATTGGAGGAATGCCGGAAGCTATTGCAAGATGGACACAAACCAAAGAACCTGCATCTGCGATCCATGTTTTGCAACAGATCGCAGCAACTTATCGTCAAGACTTTGAAAAATATGCTAGAAAAGCACAAGCCAAGTATGTCGAGCAACTATTTCGCCAAATTCCCCATCTTGTTGGAAAAGACTTTTCCTATCGAGAAATTCATGGAGAATATCGCAAACGAGAACTTGCACCAGCATTAGAGCTTTTAGAGCGGGCTAATATTATCCATATTATTTGTCATGCTTCTGGCCAGGGTATTCCCATTGGATCGGACATTGATTTTGAGACTTTTAAGATAATTTATCTTGATATTGGTCTTTGTCAAGCTATCTTAGGATCCGATATCTCTCTCTGGTTTTTACGTCCTTTGGAAGGATTTGAAAATCGAGGTGAAATTGCAGAGGGATTTATTGGGCAAGAGCTGATCTGCTATGCAAATCCAGAAAATAAAGCAGAGCTTTACTTCTGGAAACGAAAAGCAAAAAATAGTGCAGCCGAAGTGGATTATCTTATCCAGCGTGGCGAGCATATTTTGCCGATTGAGGTCAAGAGTGGACATGGCAACACCTTAAAAAGCCTTCACATGTTCTTAGAAAGCCATCTTAAGTCTAATCTGGGTATCCGTTTTTCCTCTCTCAACTATTCTATTACGAATAAACTGGATTCACGCCCTCTCTATGCAGCAGCGTCATTAGCTCATCCAAATCAAAAAGAAGCTTTATTTCATTTGGTCCTTGATGAGTCTATGTAATTGGCCTACAAGGTAAAATGGAAGGGATAAGAGATTGTATGCGATGGAAGCTCCTGTAGTGTTTTTACTGTAGTAACAGGGAAAGTCTGAATTGATCCTGACGGCAAACGCTTTCTTTTTCTCTTTGATAAACTGATAAAGTGACTTGAGAGTTCCTGTTGTACCAGCTTTTACCTCGATTGGGATAAGCTGATTTTCATGCTGAATGATGTAATCGATTTCCGCATCAGATCCTTTTTTCTCTCGTTGCCAATAGTATCCAACAGGTGGAATATAGGGAGGTGTAATCGTGCGCAAAAGTTGGCCTACAAGCTGCTCAGCCATACCTCCACTATTGATCAAAGAGATCTCTGAGATTGATCGTAGTTGATGCAATGAGAGTCCTAAAGAAGCACTGCAAAGGCCACAATCTAGCATGATGACTTTAGAAAATCTCTCATCAGCTTCTGCTCCAAGAGGCAACCCATTGGCTGCAGTGGATACGATCCGATGACATATGCGCGCTTTAGTCAACAAATCAAGAGCTTGCTTTAAAGGTGCTGTGCTTACTTCGGAGTTGACATTTCTATATACGAATTTTCTTCCAAGTTGGCGAGGAACAGAACTCATGATTTCCTCAAGACGATCGATTGTCAGCCGTCCACTATACTTAGCGAAGTCATCTCGATAAGTAGCCAGTAGGTCAAAATGGATTTGATTAATAATATCTGGAGATTGCTCTTTTGCCCAACTGGAAACAGCAGCAGGCATGCCACCCACAATTAGGTATTCTTTGACTATTTTCATCAACTTTAAATGAAGAGCTTCAGGGATGTTGATTTTCCAATCGTAATTTTGCAAATAGACCCTAAGTTCATGCTCTTCAATTGCTTCTAGAAACTCTTCAAAAGATAGTGGTTCTAGATATAAGTAACTGATTCTGCCAACCGGCATACTGAATTCATGTTTAGCTAGAGCAAAATCCAATAATGAACCAGCTGCAACAACCGGAAGCTGAGCCATCTCTTCAGCAAACCACCTCAGCTTGGGAAGAAGATGGGCAGCTGCTTGGATCTCATCCAAAAATAGAATGGTTTTTGCCGGATCAATTTTACTACCAACTGATGCTGAAATATTTATAATTATTTCTTTCGGATCATTCGATGTAAATAAGGATTGAAGGTCTGGACGTTTCTCAAAGTTCAGCTCAATAAGCTTATGCTGTTGGGATAAAGCCAGATCTCGAATGAGCCAGGTTTTTCCAACCTGCCTGGCGCCTCGAATGACTAATGGCTTCCTTGAATCTGAATTTAACCAATTTTGAAGAAATAATGTATGATCGCGTTTCATGCGAGCCCTTATGTTATGCTCTCAAGATTAAAAAAAACGAACAATTAAGTCTACAAAAGAGGGGGTTCTTTTAGAGATCAGATATACAAAAAAGGGGTCTCTTTTAGAGCCTTGCCATATAAAAGAAGGAGTTTTTACGTTTGAATCTCCCCCCCCCCCCCTAACCAAAACCGGGTATTCGATCGGAATTTTATTAATTAATTGAATCTTAACGTCAAAAAGACTTATAATTGTTACTATGGCAGCAGCTGTAAACAATTATTTCTTACTCACCCCTAAAAAACCGATTCGTTATCTTGCCATCGGTTGTGCCATCACCACTCTGGTCCTAGTTATCTTAAGCGTCTCATTTATAATTAAAGCTTCTCTATCACCAAGCAAATTCCTTTATAAATATGGTATCTCCTGTGGCATAACGGCTTTAGTAGTTCCTTTACCGATCGCCATTTTCATCTTATTATGTCAAAAGAAAGCTTTAAAAACGCGACAAGCTGAATTTCTTGAATATCAACGGAATCATCCGGAAGATAATTTTAACCTCTATATGATGAAGCAAAGATCTCTTGCAGAGTTAACATATCACTTACAAGAGAACCCCGAAGCTTTTACCGCAGACGACATGCGTCCTCTCGCTCAGCTCTATCATGATCATGGCGAGCGGGAAGAGGCTTTTATGGTTAGAGAAGTTCCAGGAAATCACAAAACTCTTTTTTTAACTCGCTGTGTTGAAATCATGTTGCAAGACATAAGAGCAATAGGAATAAAGCCTCCTTATCATTATTTCCCAAATCAAACAGCGTTGGTAGTGACTATCATCAAACACCATGACACTGGCCCACTTAAAATGCTTACATCATCTTTGCAGTTCCCGTACTCTATGGCAGTATTCAGATCCATATACGAAATCGATGCATTGCGCGTGCGCCTTCACGAAAATAATGAATTCGCATTAGCAGATATTCAATGTGTTGTTCTTAAAGAATTTCTTAAAAAATCACCTCAAGTTAATCAAATTCCGAAATTATGGACGGTTTTGTTTTATATGAACTGCGCCGGCTTCATTTGTCAACAGGATATCGTAGTTGGTCGTGATCCTTTGTTCGCAAATCAAGAAGAGCTCGTTCTCAATATAATTAACTTTAAAGATACTGATCCGTTGAACATTCTTACACAAGGCTCGCCAGCGGTCTTCTCTGAGCGTGCCATCGTAGCATTGCGAAACCGTCTTGCACGTAATGATGACGGCTTTACATTAGAAAATGTCCGAAATGTTCAGCTTAAAGCACTCCTTCAACCTCTTTAATAGGAATGGTGGTCGTCGATCACAACCTTGCCCATGAAAATTCTATGGAGCCACACCATGTAACCTACCACAAGTGGCAAGCCAAGCAGTACAATCACCGCTAACACCTCGAGAGTTTTTAGCGAAGCCGACGCATTAAACACCGTCAAACTGAAGGCTGGATCGATTGTAGACTTTAATAATATCGGAAACATGCCAAAAGCAAAAAGCGCCATCAATAGCCCCACGTTTGCCATTGAATTCAGAAAGGCCCAACCGTAGCTGCCTTTTTCAACAAGCCGCGGGATATTGGCAATCACAAGCATGTTGGCCAATGCGATGATGAAGAAATAAGGGTACTCCCTAAAACGATCTACAATATGTCCCTGATAAATCAACGTGATCATCGTTGTACAGACATAAAAGAGAATATAGAGAATCATCGTTCCTTTGACCCATCGCTTCATCTTTTCAAGCAGCTCACCTTCCGTCTTCATGATGAGATAGAGATTTGCGTGAAGTAAAAAGAGTGCAATCGTCAATAGACCCACAAGCACAGGATAGGGCCTCAAAAATGTCAAAATGATTCCTCCATGGTAGGTATAGTCGCCATCAATTGGAATGCCCGAAATAAAATTGCCAAGCGCACAGCCCACACCAAAAGCGATGAACAAGCTTCCCAGCGCAAAGGAGAAATCCCACATGTTTCTCCACCAGAGCATCGGCCTTTTAGAACGGAATTCAATCGCCACTGCCCGGAAAATCAAGGCTGTAATCAAAATTGTCACAGGAATGTAAAACGCCGTTAATAGCGTACCATAAGCGACAGGAAAACCAGCAAAAAGGCCTCCTAAAACAATGATCAACCAAACCTCATTCCCATCCCAAACAGGACCGATCGCATTGAGAAGAATCCGTCTCTCAAGATTCTTGTCCGTGAATAGATAGAGCATCCCTACTCCCAAATCAAAACCATCGAGCATCGCATAACAGCCTATCGCCGTTATAAAAATGACATACCAAAAAATGATCAGAGCATATTCCATTAGCTTTGCCTTATCGGGATTTCTATATTCCTATACTCGTCCATACTCGTATCATAATCCTGAGGACCTATCTTAATCTTTTTATCAAGCAAGTAGATGAACATCGCAAAAATAAGAACATAGACGACGACAAACATCACAAGGGATGCTACGACCTGACCGGGAACCAAGGAGAGCGAAACACCATCCGAGGTTTTCATTAAACCATAAACGACCCAGGGCTGACGACCAATTTCCGCGGTAAACCACCCCATCTGATTGCCAATTTCAGGGAAAAGTACCGCAATCATCGAATACCACATCGCAAAACGCGTTCTGCGGCCCTGCCGCCAACGCGCCACTGCAATCCAACCAATAATCACACCGATCAGCATCAACACCCAGGTAAAGAGCATCAAGTGATAGGTTTGAAAAACAATTCCAACCGGCGGCCAAAGTTCACGGGGAAATTGATTCAGCCCAGGTACAGCCTTGTCAAAAGTGCGGTAGACTAAAAATGAGAGTAGCCCTGGAACATACAACCCCTTTGTCTCTTGAGTTTGTGGATTGGAAAATCCAAAAAGATAGGCCCTTGTCGGAGTCTGTGTCTCGTAAATACCCTCCATCGCGGCAAGCTTGATCGGCTGATTTTTAGCCACACCCTTCCCTGAAGAATCGCCAGAAATAGACTGCGCAATCACACTGACAGTCGCAAAAACAAGTCCAATGATGAAGGCCCTCTTAGCCAGTTCCACGTGCCTATTCTTAAGAAGATAAAATGCAGAAATGCTGAGTACCAAAAAAGCACCAGCAAGCCAGCAGCCCAAAATCACATGGGCAAAGCGATCCCAAGCAGAGGGGTTGTTAACGACTGCCCACCAACTTTGGATAGTGGCATGCCTCTCAGCTCCCTCACCGACAATCGTGTAGCCAGAGGGCGTCTGCATCCAAGAGTTGGCGATCACAATCCAAAGACCGCTAAAATGAGAGCCGAGACACACCATAATCGTGGAAAAAAAGTGAGTTTTTGGTCCGACTCTATTCCAACCAAAAAGGAGCAATGCTAAAAAACCCGATTCTAGAAAAAACGCAAAAATTCCTTCAGCGCCGAGCAAACTGCCGAAGACATCTCCTACAAAGTGAGAAAAGCGAGCCCAATTGGTCCCAAAACCGAAAACTTGTACAAGACCGGTTGCTACGCCGACCGCAAAAATCACCGCGAAGATGTGAACAAAAAATTTGGTCATCTGCTGATAGACAGGCTTTTTCGTTATTAAATAAATACCCTCCATCACAACTAATAAAAGTCCAAGACCAATCGTAAGTGGTGGAAAGAGATAATGGAAAGAAATATTCAGGGCAAACTGAATCCGCGATAATAAAAGCAATTCTCCCATGACTTTTCTTCCGAGTTTATATATACTTAAACGAGCGCTTATAGCTTATGACAAGGTTCTCTTTCAATGAAAAAAATTATGGGCATCATCAATTGTACGCCAGATTCCTACTTCGATGGAGGTAGTTACAATCCGATTGAGCAGGGCCATAAATCGATCCGAGAGGGTGCGGATTTACTAGATATCGGTGGAGAATCAACAAGACCTGGCTTTATTCCCATCTCCATTGAAGAGGAGCTTAGACGCGTAATCCCTGTGATCAAAGCTTTGAATGGCTATACGCTATCCATTGATACGAATAAACCTGAAGTCGCAATTCAGGCTTTTGAAAATGGCGCCTCCATCCTCAACGATATAACCGGTTTTGAGAATCCTCAGATGCGCGCAATTGCTAAGGGCAAAAAAGTCATTTTGATGCACTGCCGGAAAGAAGAAAATCTCATCCCAGGGATGCTCTCCTTTTTCGAAAAAAGGGCGAAAGAACTTGATGGTGCGGACATCATCATCGATCCTGGCATCGGTTTTGGAAAGACAGTCGACCAAAACTACCAAATTCTGAAAAATTTAAAACTCTTTATCGACATGGGTTTTCCAGTGTTAATTGGACTTTCAAGAAAATCCTTTATTCAAAAAGTGCTCAACCGCACGGCTAGAGAAATTTTGCCCGCAACACTTGCTCTCAATACTCTCTCTCTGCTAGAAGGAGTGGATTATATGCGTGTGCATGATGTGCGCGAACATAGAGAGATACTCACTGTTCTGGAGAGGTTGCAAAGCGTTTCATGACGATTCTCTATTTTCTTGTTCCAATTTTTGAGATCATCATCATTTGGGTGATGCTCAACTACCTCCTAAAGTTTTTTTGGGGGACGCGCGCTATGGATGTCGTCTTCGGCTTCCTTGCCTTTCTGCTCATTTTCTTTTTGGCCTCATGGTTCTCCTTTCCAGTCCTCCAAAAGATCATGCTCAATGTGGTGAATGCTGCGGTTCTAGCCGTCTTCATCATCTTCCAACCAGAGATCCGTCTTGCTCTCTCAAAAGTGCGCATTAAGGGGCGAAAATTCCGCGAAGTGCACGAATTCGATCAGTTCCTCGAAAATCTCACCAACAGCATCTACCGCTTCTCTGAGAAAGAGGTCGGTGCCTTGGTGGTTTTAGAAAACCAAGACTCCTATCAGGAATATGCGAGCTCAGCATTGAAAATGAATGCTGAGTTCTCATCAGAGCTTTTGGAGTCGATTTTCATGACAACAACACCGCTACACGATGGAGCGGTCGTGATACGAGGCACAACGATCGTCGCTGCAGGGACTATTTTGCCTCTTGCTCACGAAACAGCTCAACTATCTAAATCCATGGGCACAAGACACCGTGCAGCACTGGGCTGCAGCCAAAAAACCGATGCTGTCATCATCGTTGTTTCTGAAGAGACGGGCAAGGTATCGATCGCACGCGAAGGCATTTTGACTCGTGGTATTAAGATTGACCGCTTCCGTGGCATCTTGCGTAGCATTTTCACCCCCCCTGAACTCAAAAAATCTTTTAAACTATGGGGACGGTCATGATAAAAGAGCTGCTACACCGACTCTTTTTGAAAAACTGGCCACGCAAACTGGTAGCTTTAATAACAGCTATCATCGTCTGGTTTTTGGTGAGCCAGACAATCACTGTGACACAAACTCTCTCTAACATCCCTGTCAAAGTGATCAACCTGCCTAAAAATAAAACAGTGCTAGGCTTACTTCCCAACGGTTACATGAAATACCGCATTTCAATCACTGTTACAGGCGTTCGTTCCGTAGTCGAGGACCTTGTTCCGAATGATCTAGAAATCATCATCAACGCTGAAGAGAAAAAAGAGAGCTGGATTGCCACTATCACCAAAAAAAATCTGAACAATCTTTACGAAGAAAGCCCTGAGTGGAAAAAAGATATCTCTTCTGTCACATCAAATGACATTTTCATGAAAATGAGCAATCTGATCACCGAAGAGGTGCCTCTGACCATCAACCGCCCCTTTGGCGATCCTCCCAAAGGTTATCAATTCCTAGACATTTGGCCCAAATATCTCACACAAAAAGTGACAGGACCAGAGGAACAGGTGAAGGCACTGAAACAGCGTGGTCTAGAGGTGAACTACAACCTCAGCCGTGTGATGGAAAACGATCTGGAAACTCTAGCTGCTCAGTCAAAAACCGAAGAGCTGACTTTCTTTGTACCCGCTTCTTGGAAAATGGTAGCCATTCCCTTTAAAGGCAACACTCCAGAAACCTTCAATGATCCCCGCGCAAAACTACTGCGCATCGATTTTCTGAAGCAGGAGCTCATCCCACTTGAAGTAGAATTGCCCATCACTATCTTCTTCCCAGTGAAATACTCAAGGACTATCAATCCTCAAACTTACTCACTGAAGATGAATAATTTCATTCAGAAGAAAAATGGCCTAAAGCTCCTAACGATTCCACTTTTCGTTAAAGATGTGAGTGGTCTCTTTCTGGAGACGGTGCGCAACAACTTGCTTCTCACAATCATTGCCGAACCTAAGAGTGTGCGGAAATCTTTGAGCTGGGTTGTGGAATTTATCGACACTCACGCATTAGAGAATGCTTATGTAGCAGCTACATTGAAAGAGATGGAAGAGGTTTATAAAGAAGAACATGAATCTTTCACTAAATATAGTGAACAGTCCATTCGTGAGCGTTTCCGCGATTACATGCGCAACTTCCAGCTTTATCGTGGCGATGGCTCTCCGCTAAAACTTGTAGGTGATATCGATGCCGATACGATCACCATCGAGGTAGAGGAATGAAGAGGGTCGCCATTTTAAAAAGCAATGCGAGTGCAAAGGGTGGCTTGGAGCTTTACACACGTAAACTGGCAACAGCTTTTGCTGAACGCGGTGATGAGGTGATCTTGTTGACAACAGGTCAACTTGAAGAGATGCCTTTTGAGGTGGTTTCCCTATGCGACACGACCAAATTCTCGCTGCATCATATTCAGCGATTTGATGGGAAGGCGCAAAAGTGGCTGCGTGAAAATAAACCAGATGTGATTTTTGGGATGGAGCGTACCAGTTTTCAAACTCACTATAGAGCGGACAGTGGAGTGCA
>CAZXQV010000006.1:0-18703 GCA_964643195.1 uncultured bacterium
ATCAGTATTATTGTATTGAGTATCTAGTAAATAATCACTTTTTTCCAAAAAAAGACTCTTTTTCAAGTCATTGCTGAGAGAATACTGGCAGCTTCCAAGTTGGCTCGTCGTCCCCTTTCAATTGCTTTCATGACCTCTCCCCTAAACCATACCCGCATCATCGATTACTTTCGAGAAAACCATTTCTTTGGGCTCAATCCCAATCAGCTTGCTTTTTTCCCCCAAAGTGAGCGTGAACTTTTGGATGAGAATCTCAAACCTTTTCTCTCTGGACCCGATACTATCGCCAAAGGCCCAGATGGCAACGGCGCTCTTTTTGCATGTATGGAGGCTTCTGGACTTTGGCACCGCTGGAAGAGAGATGGTATTGAGGCTGTGCAAGTTATACCTGTTGACAATATCCAAGCATTGCCTTTCGACCCGATTCCCATCGGCGTCCATTTTCGGAAGAAAGTGGATGCAACCCTGCTTGTCGCTGAAAAAAGAGATTCTAATGAGAAGATGGGTGTGGTTATTCAATCGAAAAAACAGATCGAAATTGTGGAGTATACAGAGCTTTCTCAGGAGGAGAAGGAAGCGAGAGATGAGAATGGATTTGTCTATCGCTATCTCAACTTAGGATTGATTATTTTTTCCTTGGATTTCATGAAAAAAGTAGCTGGAAAGGAGCTGCCCTATCATCTTGCAAAAAAGCGCTCTCCTCGATTTGTAGATGGCCATGTGACATATCCGGAGGAGCCTTTTGCATACAAGTATGAAAAGTTTATTTTTGATGGATTTCTTTTTTCCAGGAAGGTTCAGCCATTATTGGTTGATAGGGCTGTTTTTTATGCTCCCTTGAAAAATTTGGTAGGAGAGGATAGTATAGAGAGTGTTCAAGCTGCTTTGTTAGAGCGAGACCGTCAAATCTTTTTTGAAGTGACGGGAATCTCTCCTCCACAGGGGACCAATTTTGAGCTTTCTCAAGAATTTTATTATCCGAGAGCGGAGTTCTTGAAGAAGTGGAAGGGGCAGCTTTTGCCACATGAAGGGTATATAGAGTGAAGATTGGATATTTGGGAGTAGGCATTTGGGGTTATACACTAGCATCTCTCCTCGCTGCGAAAGAGGGCTATGAGGTAGTTGCTTGGAGTATCGAAAAGGATACGATTGAGCATCTGCGTACAAAAGGGGAGCATCCACGCGCTCCTGGTTTTCCGGTTCCGACAAACCTCACCTTTACAACACAGATCGATGATATTCTCTATGGCAAGGATCTGGTGATTGAAGGAGTGACTTCTGCGGGGATCCGCCCTGTTTTTGAAACGGTCAAGGGGCGCCACATCCCAGATTGCCCGATTATTCTGACCTCTAAGGGAATTGAGCAAAATAGTGGGCTTTTTTTGACCGATGTTGTGCTTCAAGTTTTGGGAGAAGAGCATCGCCAAAAGATTGGCTGTTTGAGTGGTCCATCGATTGCGATGGAAGTGTTGCAGGGCCATCCGACTTCTGTAGCATGCAGTGCTTATAATGAAGCAGTGATGACCAAGGTTCATGAGGCATTTTCTACGCCTTTTTTCCGGGTTTATCCCAATAGTGACATCGATGGTATTGAGATTGGCGGTGCGATGAAGAATATCATCGCGATTGCTTGCGGGATTTCTGATGGTTTGGGATATGGGGACAATGCGAAGGCTGCATTGATGACACGTGGGTTGCATGAGATCCGTCGTTTGGCAGCGAAGCTAGGCTGTGAGTCAGAGACGTTGAATGGGCTTGCTGGGATGGGGGATCTTTGTGTGACCTGCCTGTCAAAATATAGCCGCAACTACCGCTTTGGCAATTTGATTGCGCAAGGGAAGAAGCCTGAAGAGGCGAAGAAAGAGATTGGGATGGTGGTTGAGGGGGCGTATACCTGCTTATCTGCGATTCAATTAGCTAAAAAGCACAATGTAGATCTACCGATTGCATCTGTGATCTACAAAGTGATTCATGAGGGGTTAGAGCCACGAGATGGCGTGATGTTACTGCTGGGCCGTCAGACGAAGCGCGAGCATCTATGAAATTACAAACCGTTGTAGGGGTTGCCTATGCTACCAATCTCTTTTTGCTCAGGTGGCTTTTTCGGGAGTGGCGAGGGATCGGTGATTGCTAGAGCCTTTTTCTCTACACCTGCACGCCTACCAACCCCTGCAGAGAGAACAACTGCTGTGGGGATTCCATAATGGATAAGATTTGCACTTTTAACTACGGTAGATAGGCCAAGGCCAATCGCAGTGCATGCAACTAAGCTTACTAAAGCTGCTAAAATAGCTTTTTTTTCATCAAAGCAGTGAGTGCCTGTAAGATTTAAAGCAGCTTCCTCATAACCGCAGAGACTGCTATGTTTGTGTAGTTTGTCGTCGCCTAATACATTGAGCTTCATTATTCATTCCTCTTTTTTTATAGCCGATTCAGTGTGCATGGATAATTTTGACGCGGTGAAAATTATCAATGCAAACTGATCCAGCTATACATTGAGTGAGCAGCAAAGCTGCTCACCCGGGTTAGTTAGCTTTTTTTCTTAGGACTCTAAGACGCCTTCATTATCCTCGCCCTTCACAGATTCCTCACCGATTTTCCCACCCTTATTATTATAATAATAAATTCGGTATCTCCCACGTGAATAGAGCGTCTCACACCGCAAAACCAAATTGCCATCTTGGTGATACTCTCTTACCAAGCGATCATCTTCTGTCTGCCAAGCGAATTTCTTGAGTTTGCGTAAAGCTTTTGCATTAGTCTCAATATCTCTTAGATTCGTTAAGACCAAACTCGGTTTATCAGTTGAAGGGCTTGTTGTCAAACTCGTTGGAACTGTCTCGGGGCTATCTGTTGACCAAGGAGCAACTACGTGGTAGTTCGATTCGTCCAATTCATAGGGCCTTTGGGCCTTTTGTTGCGACTTTTTCGTCTGTGCGTCAGAAATAGCCCTCTTTTTATCGTCGATCTTCTTTTTTGAAACAGGATCAAATGAGACTTCTCTCAAGCGAGCGAGCCTTTCGTCCTCTTGTCCTTGCGACTTTTTCCTCTGTGCGACAGAAATAGCCCTCTTTTTATCGTCGATCTGCTTTTCTTTATTGCGACCCTTTACTAAAAGACCCGGTCCAACAATACCTCCTAAAACACCTGCACCTAGAGCTCCACCAATGAGAGGGTTATTTAAGACGGGAGCATGTTGAAAACCACCGGTCATGCCCATGAATGCGAGTAGAAGTGTTCCTAATGCGATAACTATGATCACTTTTCCAGCAGTTTGCATCAACTTAGCACGTCTTTCAGCCTTTTCATCGGCCACATACTCCTTTCGTTGGGCGTTAAATGCCTTCAAGGATTTTGTGGCTTCATCTTCGGAATTTTCTGGGGTTGCAACTGGAAGATGAAACTCAAATGACCTAGCTGGGCTTGAAGGTTGCTTTGGAGCTGATGTCCTAAGTGCCCAAACCTGCTTACTTGTCATTTTTTTTGATTCTCTAGTAGAGCCTGCTTTTGTAGTGAATAAATTTCCATCTTGGATCTTCTCCTTGCATTCTACGCGGTCACGATCAAAACGAGTTACTCTGGGGTAATGCTGGAGATCGCCGTATCCTTTTGGTATACCTGTTCCCATAATTTATTTCCTCCATGAAATAGTTTAAATATGCAACTATTCTAACATATAATTATTTATATAATATTAGGTTTTGAATTAATTATTATTAATTTTAATCAGAGAAAATGAAATCAAGATCGAAGCGCTATTGGATGGCCGATTATATACCTGAATCAGTACAAAATGGCAGTATTTGACCGCGCCAAAGCTTTCGGGCCTGAACGATTTTAAATAAACCAATGTTAGAAACATGGGTTTATTTAGAATCGATCAATGGCGAGGCTTTCAAGCAAGCGACATTAGCAATCCACATTGAATCGACTCTATCTTATTTTTTAGAGGTCAATTTAATGAATTCTTGGGCTTCTATTTTCAAGTCAGCCTTCCGAGCAGCTATGGCTAAACGGAATTTTGTCTCTATTGAACAATGGGAGAATGACTGGGGATCGATATTTTCCTGCCCTATTGGAGCTATTTGAGACAATATCCAATAGAAATTGTCTGGATCAAGTGTAGGAGTGAGCTCACTTGCAAAAAGCTCAGGCAAATCTAGGGGTGTGAAACCGTCAAGCCCTCCCCGCTTCAAAGCGAGTGATCTGATTTCGCTATGAGTAGCTATAAGCTTGAATATCTGGAAATAAGCTTGGTCACCTTGGAGTGCACGATCAGAGAGATGTTCGAGGACTCTCTCTCTGCCCATCGCATCGAATTTTGCTTGTGCGCTTACATCGAGCAAACGTTGTAAAACTTCTGGACTAGTCCTTTTGTCAGCAATAGTACGAAGCAAGCCTAATTTTCTATGATCTGCGAGAATCATCTTTACTAGCGCATCATCAGAAATATCTTCGAATCTTTGGCCTAGCTCGTCTGCCATCTGATCTAATGCCTCTTTTGATCTAGATTGTTTCATTCGCATAAGATATAAATCTTTCAGAGCTGAGGCTTCTGTTTGAATCCTTTGTAATCGCTCTAAAGCAACTGTACAGCCAGCTTCAGTGGCTATCGCAATCAAATTTTCAATTTTTTCGGGGTCATTAAAAGCTATTACCTCAAGTTCCTTGTCAGAAATCCCTTCGAATCGCTGCCCCAATATTTCAGCCATTTTGTCTGCTGCTACACGAGATTTCATTTCTTGATTAAATGACCCTAGATGCAATCTAAAAAGTAGAGCGTCTTCTGTGATACCAGCCTTTTCAGCTGCGAGTATTAAAATTTCAAAATCAGATGAGCTCTCAATAGACATCAAATCGCAGATAACTCGGTAAAGTTCACGAGGGATCCTTCTCTTTTCAGAAGAATGCATAAGATCCCCAATATCTTCTCCTTCCTCAATTATTGTTTCCGGCCATGTATCAGAGGAGAGTTCATCGTGAATGCGCTTGTAGAGGGCCGCTTCTTCTCTCTTTTCACACTTCTCTGCAATTAACTGTGACAGTTTGACAGATGAAAGATCTTTTCCTGCAGCGATTCTGACATCTTCTTCAGTTGGCGGTAATGATCGGACGGCGGGTTTAAGTAAACCATTGATCACATCTCTGTATCGCTGTTCTTGCATCCGACGATTGTCATCATATGCGTTTCTTACCAAAACTGTTTGAGCTTTTTGTGTGCTTTTTAAAGTACGGGCATTTGCATCTTCTGTAGCTCTCTGACCACGATTGAATGCCCAACGAGCGGCACTGATCACCCCAATTGCAGCAGCAGCTGGTACAGCGCCAGTTACAATCTTCTGCCAATGATGTTTGAAGAAATTGCCGATAGATGGGTAAACATGAGGCCAACCTAAGAGAGAAATCCCGATCAAAGCAATTAGGCCAGCTGTGGCAAGTAAACCTGCTTTCACTTTGTAAGAATCCAAAGCAGCAATCTTCTTCATTTCTAAATTTTGCAGAAGATTTTGGGCTTTACGTGCTTTCTGAAGCTCTTCATCTGTGATAATTTCCTTGCGATTTAGCTTTTGCTCTGTCTGTTCAATCAGCACTCTGAGTCTGCCCTCATGTGGATCCGCTAGCTTTTCCGCTTTTTGCTTCAACAGGTGATGAGTGAGGCGTACGATTGCATAACCAACAAGAGGGGCTGCAATCAATTGAGGATGGGCTTGGATGTATTTAAAAGCTGCTGGTGCGTGGAAGTGCAGAACAGCTAACGAAAGTCCTAGAAGAGCAGATAAGGCGATGAGTGTGACGATTTCTTTCTTTTTGCTAAATTTGCGCGCGAAGACAGCTGCAGCGATGATGGCGGTAGCAGCGATGGGAGCTACAAGAGCCATTGGATAGGATTTGGCAAAGTTTGCAAAAGAGTGCCACTGGTGCGGGGCGCCATAACGTGCAGCTAAAATGATTGCGATAACAGTCATTACAGCAAGAGCACATCCTATAATTTTGAGGTCGCGCTTACGCTTTCCTTCAGAAACGGGGTCTGTTGGATAAGCAGGAGTTTCCCAATCAAGTTGATGCTCTTGATCTACTTCTAATTTTAAATCAATAAAAGAGCCCGACACTACTGCGCCTTTTCTCCAGTGAGCCGGTAAAAAGTTCATTTTGAACACCTTATTTTATAATTTTAATTATATTATAGCAAAAAAGTGTTAATATTTAATTAAAATATATATCTCATTAGAACTGCTCTGCGTATCCAGAAACTGTTAAGATGAGGGGAAGTTTGGGCTGCCTCCTTTCGTAACAGAGGTAGATTGAGTTAGCTAGGATAAAGGTTGCGATAGCTGCGCTTCCGGCGACTAGAGGGAGTTGGATTTTAAGGGGGCCATGGGTATAAAAGGAAGCGAATTTTCTTGCGATGGGGGGAATTTGATGGCGGAAGATGACGCCAAGGACTATGAGGGTGCAAACGGAGGCAATCCCTATGGCAAGACCCCATTGACAGCAGTTTGAGGTATTAGAAATTCGTTGACATCCCATCGCTTTATTATACGCCTTTATAGTTAAGATACAGTTAAGATTGTTCCGATGTCCAGGGCAAAAGAGGTAAAGATTGACCCCCTTTATTATACTGCTTTAAATTCAATGAAATATTAAGATTGTCTAAATCCATGGTTCGCAGGAGAGCGGCATGTAAACCAAAATCTGACTCTGGCCAATCGAGCTGCGCAACAAAGAAGGGAGTTTTAGCTCCCTTAGAGTAGTGAGGTCTCTTAAAATTGTAAAAAACCTATAAGATCCAATTTTTACTTGTGGAGTTGTGCTAGCGGAGTAGTGATGACACTACTCCGCTAGGCTTATTATATAGTGGTAAATTCTCATTTAGAGCTTACACTTTTATCATCTTATTTTTTTACTCATGCACAGGCTGCTACTCGTCATCATCGTTGTGGCCGCTCGGCGCTTGCGCCGGCGTTGGAGACTTTTCCTGACGGTGCTTCATAAAGGCTATAGCGCCGCCACTTCCTAGTAGCACGCCACCCACCGCTGCAGTCACTAGAGGAGCGATTTTGCCGTGGTTGTAAGCATTCCGAACGATTTTACCAAAAAAATGCAGCATAGCAGGACGCGTTGCATTTAAACCAAACGCTAACCCAATGCCTGTCAATGCTAGGACTGCAATTATTCCAAGCGCAGTTTTACCCTTATTTTTCTTCACATAATTACTAAAACGAACTGCAGCTCCTTTCATAGCCCCTATACGTGAACTCATAATTGTTCTCCCTGGTTATTTGTTATTGCATTATCTGCATGCGCTTAATTATATCATTAAAATATTAAATAATTATAAAGTATATTTTAATTTATGGTTAATTATTTTTAATTGTTTGTTCAGATGGAAAAATGGTGTGAGCTTGAGCACTAGCAAGCCCTAAAATGGAGATGATGACATTTGCCCGTTTTGTCCTAGATTAAAGTTTAAAATAATATTTCAGATGGCTCCACAGAAGGCGGGGGCAAGGGGTATGTCATTAAAATACAAGATGAAAGTCCTTTACGGGCTCAAGTAAGGATAATCGCTAGAGAAGCCAGCACAAGACAATGACTCAATTGATAAAGACGAAATTTTATTATTCCATGAGCACATTTGCAGGGCGAATCGATTGACCTCAATAGTTGCAAATTCTTACAATTGGGGCTTATGCTGATTAGCCTGATCGTATCTTTTTAGAAGTTTGGCAGCCCCATAGATTAAAATAACAACAACAGCCCCAGTCGCAACCCAGACTAAAAAATGATTCTTGTAAAGCTGATTTACTTGGTGAGAAAAGTGATGCATCGCTGAACGCGTTGCTGGCATATTGTAAGTCACCGCAAGAGGAATGGCTATAGCCGCAACTAGGAATAGAAAAGCAATTTTCCCCTTATTGTTTGAAATCCCAGATTTCAAGTGCTTCCATGCTCTACCGATAGCCTCGCAGCGTGTAAATGCAGGATTTGGTGGATTTGGGCTTGGTTCGACTTCAGTTACTGCTTTTAAGCTCATTTTAATAATCCGTGAGTTGGTTACAGCACCTATTATATAATAAAAAGATTAATATATGATTAATTTGAAAAGCTTATAGCCGGGGCAAACAGGTAAAGATTGACCCCCGTTGAAAAACTTAACGCACTTTGAGCTTTTGACCCACAACAATCGTATCATTCGTGAGTTGATTTAACTCTTTAAGCGCTTTAATGGTCATCTTGTGATCAACAGCAATCTGCCCCAAACTGTCACCACACTTTACAATGTAGATAGAAGTACCCTCTTCATCTCCCTGCAAAAGCGCCAGCATCGACTGGAGTGAGTGCTTGAGAGATTTGATCTCGGAAGTCAACTTGCCATCGATCTCTGCAACCTTCTTCTGGCACTGCACAAGCGAACTGTTTGTCGAATCAATATGCTGCTTCAGAGATTGGAAATCAGCAGAGAGCGCCTTCTGCGCTTTTTCAATCGCAGCAAGGCGGCTCTCTTGAGGAGAAATCATCTTTTGACCCGCAGTTCCCTTTTCTAACGAACCTAATCGTTCACGCAGTAGGCTGAATTCAACCTCCTGGCCGTGTACTTTGTAAGTCAGCTCATCAAGCACCATCTTCAATTCTTGGACTTCCATCGAGGGTGCTGCAATCAGTGGTAAGGCCAGAAGCAAGGAGAGGAATAGATTAACGATCATATAGCTTGAACTGCGCACGACGGTTTAGGTTGTGAGATTGCTCATCATGGCCCATCGCTAACGGCCTTTCCTTACCATAGGAAATTGTGAATAGCTGGTCAGGATTCACACCATTTTGCACTAAAAATGTTCTCACAGCATTCGCACGTCTAGAACCTAGTGCTAAATTGTAGGCAGCTGCACCTCTTTCATCTGCATGACCCTCAACAAAGACATAAGTCTCAGGATGCGCCGACATGTAACGAGCGATCTCTTGCAATGCTTTCAAATTCTCCTCTCCTTGAATGGCAAAAGAGTCAAAACCAAAATGCACTTGTGAAAAGAGCTGCGCCAATCGACCACTTGGATCATAAAATCCATCGATGCCTGGGAGAGAACTGCTAGGATCTCCCGGTGATTCCCGAGAAATGGGAATGTAGTCAGTCATTCCAAGACTTGCCATCCCCGTTGCATCTTCCAGTGCCACAAATTCACTTTCATGTGTTCCAGAAGAAGCTGAACTTGAGCCCGCGATGTAATAGCCGTATTCGCCAGTTTTGTCATGTTTGCCAAAAAAAGAGCGTACTCCACGACCCATGTAGTGACCACACGTCTTCGTGTCTTCCCAGACATCACGGGAATTGCGGCCACAGCCTGTTGCCGTCAGTGCGATAAGTAGAAATAGAGAGATTTTCTTCATCGATATGTCCTTGTAAAGTTTACCAAGCAGGAAAACGTTTTTCTCCCGCCCCTGATGAGATCTTTGTTGCTGTTTTTTGATTCAAATTAATCAAGTAAAGCTCCGCAACTCCATCCCCTACACTGTTAAAGAGAAGGTGCAGACTGTTTGGAGCCCACATGGGATTCTCTTTGTGCGTCGCACCCTGTGTTAACTGCCACTCCTCATGCTTAACAATGTCATAAATCCAAATTTGACGCACGCCACTTGTCACAGCACTATAAGCAATCTTCTTTCCATCAGGAGACCAAGCAGGGGAAGTGTTGCCCTGATTCTTCTTCGAAATAAGCTGCGGTTTTAAATCTTTCAGGCTCGCGCCCGCTCTTGGTATCGGCATCATGTAAATACGAGGTGTTCCATCTTTATTGGAAACAAAGGTGATAGAAAAACCATCTGGGCTAAAACTTGGGCACCCTTGCGTAGCACCAGGTGCATGAAAAATCTGTTCTGGTTTGCCAATCAACCCCTTTTCAACTGAAAAATCTTGGATAAATAGATCGGGATTACCCGTGATATCGTTGATGAAAGCAAGCTTGTTCAAGCGCGGAGAGATGACAGGCATCAACTGATTGCCTCTCAAGTAAGAGAGTCTTCGACTCTCTCCGCCCTTAGTTGAACCGAGGTAAATTTTAGGTTGCCCAATTTTATAAGAGACATAGACAAAATCATGCGGCTGTCCGTTTGGGAGGGGAACATAACTCGGTGTGACGCAAAGTTTGTGATCAGTCGTTAATTTACGCTGATTCGCAAAGTCATAATCCGCTTCCCAAACCTCTGTTACCCAATCTTGTGAATTATTGCTACTGCCCTTCGTCCTTAAGGTATAGAGAATACGTCTTGAAGCGATGCCCTCTTCATTGAAAAGAGATAGAAAAATGGTGTCAGAGGCTTGGTGGATAAGCTTCCGGTCATGGGCTAGATTGCCCGACAGCGTTACCTCATTCAACTTCTTAACTTTTGTAGTCCGTGTATCAAGAACAGTTAAAATCAAACGCTTATCGTTGAGTGAGGGATGGATGAAAAGCTGCGCTCCTGCTTTTCTCCAAGCAATAGTATCAAAACTCTCTCTTTGGCTTAGCTGCTCACGCTCTGGATTTGTGGGTAGAAGTGCTGTTCTACCGTTATGCTCAAAGTCAAATTGCAATACCTGTCCAATCTGTTTACAATAATTTGCCTCAAAGCCACTCTTAGAAGTAGAAATCGGTGCTAGATAAAGAGGGACAAGCTGGTCAGTTGTTTTGACTTCAACAACAATCTCTTCAACAGCAAATAAGGGCATGGCGATGAAGAAGAACAACAGGCAAAGAAGCAGCGGCTTTGTTTTGAAATCGACGTCTTTCAATTGTTCCATGTGTGACATATGAGGAAAGTAGCAGATAACTGCACTCTTTTCAATAAGTTTTCAATGTAATCGGAAAGGTATGTTCCTTTTCATCTTTGAAATGAGATTCAAAAGGAGGAAGGTGTAGGGTTGCAATTTCACGATCGATGTAGTCGCGGTTACTTTTAGTTGCTTGCAAAATGGTATGGGCACGCACTCTTCCTTCGCGGCTAACTGTGAGACGCAGTCTCACTTCGCCTGGCTCCGGAAGTTCCAAAAGCTCTTTCAAATATGCTACGAGCAAAGCCTCATAGGTTGTGAAAGTGATCGCTTCACTCTGCAATTTACCAACTTTTGTCGGTGCAGAGATGGGTGCGCTCCTTGTTTTTTTATCGATTGAGGCTAGACTATCTTGCAGTAGTCTTTTCAATTCACTATTCGATTTTTGTCCCGCAATCGTTGGCTTTTTTTGAACAATAGGCTTCTTAGCTCCTGGCTTAGAACTCTTTTGCGCAACAGGTTTATCCACTTTGGGTTTTTCTCGAACGGGCACTTTGCTTGCAGGCTCCTGCTGAACAAGGGGTGCTGGACTATTTTGTACAGAGGGTTGTACAACGGGTTTTATTTTCGGTTGGAGTTGAACTGTGTGGACCTCAATTTTTGCAGCCGCCTTAACGATCTCCTTTCTTTGAATCCCGAAGAAAATCACAATTAAGAGGTGCACAGCTGTAACAATCCAGAAAAGTCGCATGATTATTCCGGTTTGAGAATGACATCCAGCTCTGTAAAGCCGGCTCGAGTCAGTAGGTTTTTGACCTCTTGATAGGTTCCAAAGCTTGCCTTTCTATCCTGATAGAGTTGTGGGCGTTCATCGGGAAAACGTTTTTGTGTTTGTGCAAGAACAGTAGCTAATTGCTTCAGAGTAACAGGCCTATGATTAATAGTGATCGAATCATCAGCAAAAACATGGATAGCCAGTCTGCTCGCCTTCTCTGGCGAGCAACCCTCAGCAATGCCGCCCGCTAAATCGACTTTATCGACCTCAAGCAAAGGGGCCACCACAATAAACATGATCAAGATCACAAAGACCACGTCTATTAAAGGTGTGAGATTAATCTGACTCTCTTCAAGCTCTCTTCTCATCGGCAATAATGTCGCTCTAAAGAAGCGACTAGGATGTTTGAAAAATCTTCCATCTCTTGGGAGATGCCACGCAAATCTGCTCGCAGCATATTATAGGCAATCAAAGCGGGAATTGCCACTAAAAGACCAACCACTGTTGTTCCCAGTGCCATCGCGAGTCCTCCCATCACAGTTGCATTGGCATTGGCTGTCGCACCTGCCTGCAATTCAGAGAAAGTGAGCAAAATTCCCCAAACAGTTCCTAAAAGACCTAGAAAAGGAGCGAGGCTACTGATAGTAGATAGAAGGGGCAATTTTCTCTCCATCTGATCCAATTGCATCGAAACCGACTGCTGAAGATAGGCTCGGATGAAGGCGATATCGCTAATCGTCAATCCCTGCTGCTTCTGGAGGAGAAGTCCAGCTGTTCTCTGAAGTGTCGCATAGAGGGCGCCAAAGGGATGATCTCCAGGTTTCAAAGTAAGATCGAGATAGTTATATTTTTGTTGGAATTCATAGCCTAGACGGCGGGTCTTGCGATTTAAAATAATTTTTTTAATAAAAATCATCCAGGTGGCAATCGACAGAAGAAAAATGGCTATAAAAATTAATTTTCCGAATAGATCGGAGCCACTATAAGCATTGACAATTGGATTCGCATAGAGGAGAATCTCCATAGCACAGAAAATAGCAAGGATTGCTTAGACTGTCCACCAAAAATAATTCTTTAATACTTCTTGATTTTGGTGTATAATAGGGGGTACCATGGGACGCGCATTCAAATATTTACGATTCTTATTACCCTTGCTTTTTTTAGGGTTAGCACCACTTCATGCCGCAGAAATGGGTAAGAGCGAGAAGATCGAGCAGCAGGGCGAGCCTGTGACGGCGTCACTAATCGCTGAAAACAAGACAGTCGAGGCTGGAAAGCCTTTTTGGGTCGCTGTTGAGCTTAAGATGCAGCCGGGCTGGGATACCTATTGGTATAATCCAGGTGATGCAGGGATCCCAACGAAGATTGATTGGCATTTGCCAGGAGGGTTTCATGCGGGTCCGATTCAATGGCCTTATCCAGAAAAGATTTCCGATGGGACGATGGTTGGCTTTGGCTATACCAATGCTGTGACCCTTTTGACGGAGATCACGCCCCCTGCTAATTATACAGGCGAGAAGATCGATATCAAAGCAGATGTGAGCTGGCTTGCTTGCAAAGAATCTTGTCAGCCAGGGAGTGCTACTCTAGATCTATCGCTTCCTGTAGCTCCCCAAGCGGAAATGAATAGTGATGTCGCAACACAGTTTGCTGCCGCTCGAGCGGTAGTGCCTCAAAAAGTAGACGCTCCTATGACTGCTAAATTAAAGAAGGGGGAGATTGCGATCAATTTTAAACCCCCAGTCTCTGCAGCCGATGTGGAAAAGGTGGAGTTTTATCCCTTACAGAAAGACATTATTGATTATAGTGCACCACAGCAGATGCAGATCGACCGCAGCGGCGTGACTTTGAATCTAAAGCAGGGTAAAGAAAAAGCTGGCGAGCTTTCAGGTGTTCTTGTTCTTTCAAACAAGAATAGTACCGATAAGCTTGTCTATCATGTCGACACCAAAATTCGGGAATTTGCATCAGGGCATCTTTCAGGCGTCGGAGTGGCGCTTGTGTTTGCTTTTGTAGGTGGCTTGATTCTCAATGTGATGCCCTGTGTATTGCCGGTGATCGCGCTTAAGATTTTCAGTTTTGTCAAGATGGCAGGTGAGAGCCGTCGTAAAATTTTCAAACATGGCGGGGTCTTTACTCTTGGGGTCATAGGCTCTTTCTGGGTACTTTCTGGCATACTCCTCATCTTGCGACTTTTTGGTCATGGTGTAGGTTGGGGCTTCCAATTGCAGGAGCCGCTCTTTGTGGCTGCCATGGTGGGTGTACTCTTCTTACTAGGATTGAGTCTTTTCGGGGTCTTTGAGTTGGGCACATCCCTTATTTCACTCGGATCGAAAACGCAGGTTAAATCTTCCCCTTATATGAGTTCTTTCATGAGTGGGGTTTTAGCTACGCTTGTGGCAACGCCTTGTACAGGACCACTACTTGGTCCAGCCCTGGGCTTTGCAATGACACTTCCCCCGCTATTGTCGATGCTGATTTTCACAGTGATGGCTCTTGGGATGGCCTCTCCTTATCTCCTTTTCTCAGCCTTTCCTAACCTAGTCCGTTTCTTGCCAAAGCCGGGTAACTGGATGATCACTTTCAAACAGATTATGGGCTTCTTAATGATGGCAACCGTGACCTGGCTTCTGTGGGTTTTTGCCGCTCAAACGAGTCATATTGCGCTCTTTGTCCTCATGATGGGTCTTGTGATTGCAGCTGTTGCTGCGTGGATTTACGGCCGCTTTGCTACACCGGTCAAAAAGCGAAAGACCCGTGCGATTGCTACAATTTTGACAGCACTGCTCCTCGCTTCAACTGGATTTGCTACACATCATACAATTGCCGCATTCCCAGCATCGACACAAAAAGAACAGGTCGCGGGCAAATGGGAGCATTACACCCCTGAGAGAGTTGCTGCATTGAGAGCTGAAGGCAAACCTGTATTCGTTGACTTTACAGCAAAGTGGTGCTTGATTTGCCAGGCTAACAAAGTGCCGCTCCATAATTCTGAGAAGCAATTTGAAGCTCAGCATGTCGTGACGATGACAGCGGATTGGACAAACAAAGATCCAGTGATTTCAAAGGAGTTGGAGAAGTTGGGTCGCACAGGGGTGCCAGTCTATGTCCTTTATCCTGCTGACACATCGAAGCCGCCTCTCATCCTGCCACAGACGCTCAACTCTAAGGTCATTCACGACTATCTAAATAAGTTGGGAAATTCACCCTAGATGCTGATCGATTCTCATGCTCATCTTACCTCTGAGGGTCTTGATCCTATCCCACTATTGAAACGGGCGGAAGAAGCGGGTCTCACCCAGATTATCAATATCTGCACAACTCCAGCAGAGCTGAGAGAGGGGATTTCCCTCAAAAAGCAATACCCGTGGATCTACAACGTCGCTGCTACCACACCTCATGATGTAGAGAAAGAGGGTGAGCGCAATTTTGAAGCATTTGCCGCCCAAATAGATCAGATCGTTGCTGTTGGAGAAACGGGTCTCGATTACCATTACGAACATTCAGATAGAGCGTTACAGCAGCTCTTCCTAAAACGCTATCTCAAGCTTGCAGAAAAAAATAACCTTCCTATTGTGATTCACTGCCGTGAAGCCTTTGCAGATCTCTTCACGATTTTAGAGGCTGAGTTTGCTGGGCCAGTCTTAATCCATTGTTTCACAGGGAACATGGAGGAGGCCGATCAGGTGATTGAGAGAGGATGGTTTCTTTCATTGTCGGGAATTGTTACTTTCAAAAAGAGTGTAGAGTTGCAAGAAGTAGCTAAAAAAGTGCCGCTTGAGCAACTTTTGATCGAGACGGATACCCCCTATTTAGCACCGACTCCCTATCGTGGGAAGCCCAATGAGCCTGCTTATATAGTTGAGACAGCAAAATGCGTAGCAGAGCTTCGAGGGATTTCTTTTCAGGAGCTGGCTTCTCAGACTTCCAAAAATGCCGCTCTTTTTTTCAATTTATAGCGCTTGCATTAGCTAGAAAAAAATCTTGCTATCTTCTACTCTGGACTCTCATGACAACACCCACCCATGAAAAAGTTTTTGCCGAAGATGACAAACTCAAACTTCCTCTTGCCTTCATTTTTCGTCGTCTACACTCTCTTTTAGGTCTTTGGCTTGTTGTCTATTTGTTTGAACATCTGCTCGTCAACTCGCAAGCTTCTATGTTCTTCAAAGATGATGGCTACACCTTCGTCAATATGGTCAATAAAATCCATGCAATGCCCTACTTAAGAGTGATCGAAATTCTATTCCTCGGCTTGCCTTTTTTGATCCACGGTCTTTGGGGGATAAAATATGCGATAACGAGCAAAAACAACTCCCACAGCACAAGGGGGAAAAGCCCTGCATTGCCGCAGTATAAACGCAATCGCGCCTTCACTTGGCAGCGCATCACTTCATGGATTCTTCTAGTCGGAATTATTCTGCATGTGATCCAAATGCGCTTTCTAAACTATCCAGAAATGCGAGTTGAAGGAGACAAAACCACCTATTTCATCGAAGTCGATAACGACAAACAACTTAGCCTTATTGCTGCGAATTTTGATGCCAAAATACTCAGTGAAGGCAAAACAGTGAAGATCGAAACTCCCGATGCTGGGACAGCCTTTTTCTTGATTGTACGCAATACATTCAAAAGCCCCTTGATGGTGGTTCTCTATTCGATTTTAGTCGTGGGAGCCTCTTTCCATGCTTTCAATGGTTTGTGGACAGCATTCATCAGTTGGGGTATCACATTGACACGTCGTTCACAAAGACGGATGCGTCTTGTCACAACTATTTTGATGTGGGTTGTAATGATTCTGGGATTGATGGCCTGCTGGGGCCCTTATTGGACATATGCATGGTCATAAGGAAAAAAGAAGTGATTGTTGTCGGAGGGGGACTTGCAGGATTATCTTGCGCGATGCGTCTTTGTGAAAAAGGGACCTATGTCAAGCTAGTCAGTTTGACAAAAGTGAAACGTTCCCATTCCGTCTGTGCTCAAGGTGGCATCAATGCCGCTTTGAATTTGAAAGGCGAAGATGATAGCCCCTTCATCCATGCCTACGACACGATCAAAGGGGGGGACTTTCTCGCCAATCAGCCCCCCATCGTTGAGATGTGTCTTTCAGCTCCTGGTATCATCCGGATGATGGACCGCTTCGGCTGTCCTTTCAACAGAACGCCTACAGGTCATTTAGATGCGCGGCGTTTTGGTGGCACGCTCTACAATCGCACTGTTTTTTGTGGAGCTTCAACAGGTCAGCAACTCCTCTATACACTCGATGAGCAGGTGCGTCGTTTTGAAGCCAAAGGCCAAGTGCAAAAATTTGAAAACCACGAATTTCTGCGTTTGATACGCGATGAAGAAGGAAATAGTCGTGGCATCGTCATCATGAACCTCTTTAATCAGAAACTGGAGGAGCTGCGTGCCGATGCTGTTGTCATGGCGACAGGTGGCCCTGGGATGATTTTCAAACTCTCCACGAATTCCACCTTCTGCACAGGTGCTGCAAATGGACGTCTCTATCAACAGGGGATGGAATATGCCAATGGTGAATTCATCCAAATCCACCCGACATCGATCCCTGGATTGGATAAATTGCGTCTCATCTCTGAATCTGTACGTGGTGAAGGAGGCCGCATCTGGGTTTGGGGAGACTCTTCGAAAAAGATTGTTGGGCCAGATGGCAAAGATGTTGTATGCGGGAAGACAGGCCAAAAGTGGTATTTTCTTGAAGAGCTCTACCCGGGCTATGGCAATCTTGTCAGTCGTGATGTCGGTGCACGCATGCTTCTGCGCGTTTGCAATGCTGGTCTCGGTATAGATGGCAAAATGCAAGTCCACCTGGATGTGACAGAATTGCCAGAGGCAACTTTACACAAATTAGAGTCTGTTCTCGACATCTACCAAAAATTCACCGGCGAAGACCCTCGCAAAGTACCGATGAAAATTTTCCCAGGTGTGCATTATTCCATGGGGGGTGCCTGGGTCGATTGGCCAGCAGCCGACGACCCTGATCGGATGATCCGCTTCCGTCAAATGACCAACTTGCCAGGCCTTTTTAATTGCGGAGAATCTGATTTCGAATTTCATGGGGCTAACCGATTGGGCGCCAATTCATTACTCTCTTGCATCTTTAGCGGTCTTGTTGCTGGTGAAGAAGCTGAACGTTACATAGCGATGCTCAGTTGCTCTTATTCCACTCTCAAAGATCGTATTTTTCAAGACGCAGTTGCTCGTGAAGAGGGTATCAAAAAAGAGATGCTCGCACGTAATGGAAAGGAGAACGTCCATCAGTTGCATGAGAAGCTGGCCGACTGGATGGTTCGTAATGTAACGGTAGAACGAAATGAAAAAGATTTGCAGCGCACTTATGAAAAAATTCTTGAATTAAAAGAGCGTTCAAAACATATCTCCCTCGATGATAGGAGTCCTTTTGCCAACCAAACCTACCAATTTGCTCTACAATTTGAACCCATGCTTGACCTGGCATTGGTGATTACGAAAGGCGCTATGCTCCGTCATGAATTCCGTGGCTCTCACTATATGCCCGCTTATCCGGAGAGAGATGATGCGAATTGGCTCAAAACTACGATCGCTTCCTACAAAAATGGTGAACCAGCGATTAGCTATCGTAAAGTTGACACACGCCATCTTGATCCTGTAAAACGGGATTACACTGTAGCAAAAAAGGGAGCCCCTATGTTGAAAAATATCCCTGAAAAGATCCCTCTTATTGTATGATGTGAGCAATGGAGACTTTTGTCCTCAAGATTTGGCGCGGAGTTCCCGGAAAACAGTATTGGGAGGAGTTTGAGCTCCCCCTACGTCCTGGAGAAAATGTCATCTCTGCATTGATGGAGATCCGAAAAAATCCAATCAATCGAAAAGGCGAAAAAGTTGAGCCTGTTGTTTGGGAGCAGGGCTGCCTTGAAGAGGTATGTGGCTCTTGCTCAATGCTCGTTAACAGCTTTCCACGTCAAGCCTGCACAGCTCTCATCCAGAACTATATGAAAGAAGGCAGGACGATCACTCTGGCTCCTTTCACTAAATTCCCACTTGTACGTGATTTGATCGTTGACCGCTCACGGATGTTTGAGAATTTGCAGAAGGTCCATGCCTGGATCGACACAGATAGCTCAAGAGAGCAGGATTATGGTCCTCTGATTTCGCAGGCGAAGCAAGAGGTGATGTACTCTCTA
>CAZXQV010000007.1:0-18490 GCA_964643195.1 uncultured bacterium
TTAAATGGAATCCAGAATATGGAGGTCCGAATCGGAGATGTCGAAAAGGAGCCTTTTCCCGAAGCAGATAGCGTCATCGTGGACCCTCCTAGAGCTGGTTTGGGGCCAAAAGCGATACAAAAATTGCTTCAAGGAAAATTCAAAAAAATAATATACGTTTCTTGCAATCCGAAGAGCCAAGCAAAGGATATTGCCCAACTTGAGGGGTATCATCTCTCTCTTATACAGCCAATCGATCAGTTTCCACAAACACCCCATATAGAAAATATTGCATTGCTTGAGCTTCTTTGATATAATTAGACATCGTCCTAATTATATGGAGTATATTATGAAAGAGTGGATTTCAAAAATTTTTTTTCTGCCGCTAGCTCTCTTTGCCGCTGGCCCTTTGATGGCAGATGATCAGATGGTGCATCGCGGCGGCTCAATGTGGCAGACGTTGATGATGGTAGGTATCGCTGTTCTCTTCTTCTATTTCATCCTCTGGCGTCCTGAGCGCAAGCGCAGGAAGCAGATGGATCAGCAACGCAGTTCTATGAAGAAAGGGGACCATGTCGTTGCTATGGGTATTCTCGGCACAGTTGATCGTGTGAAAGAGAAGAGTGTTGTGGTCAAGATGGTTGACGGCGCCAAAGTCGAATTCCTGCTAGCTGCAATCTCTGAAGTACGTCCTAAGACAGCTGCCGATGAAGATGTGGTTGAAGTGAAAGCTTCCGTTTAAATTCTTCTAAGAGTCGAAAAAACCTGCAAATGCATTTTGCAGGTTTTTTTTGAGCTGCGTGAAAATGATCAATTCAAACTGAATCGACTATATAGAATCTAAGATAAAATGCTAAAAAGTGTGTTAACTGGAGAATGTGAAATTTTTTGATTGAATATGCCCTGGCACTTGACCCTTTCTTTGACCTATATGGTACTCTATCTTAGGTCAAAAGGTCTGTCATAAATCATCATTAATATTCACATAGTCAATTTACTCGTCTACAATTTGATTGTATCTGAACTGGTACTCTCTCTCCTCGGTCAAGCATAACGCCTGCAAGAAACAAAATGACTCCTCCTCCAAACATACCAAAAGCCGCGAAACGGAATCTAGAAAGAATGTTGGTAGGATGGGTGTGCAACGGAATCCTGGCGGCAATAAAGGAGAGCATAATAGTCAAACCGCCCGCTATCGCCACAGCGCCGATCGTTTGCATCACGGTTGCCACTTGGGTGCGATGAGTGAAACTATTTCCTGAAACATCCATACAATTCATCCTTGATATATGTATTCTTAATTCAATTGACTATACTAATATTATATCCTCAATCTATTAAGATTTAATTATTTTTTTTAGAGCCTCGCGGGCAAAATAGGTAAAGATTGACCCCTGTATTATACTGGTTTAATTTCAATGAAATATTAAGATTATATAAATCCATTCAAGCTATGCATCGCTATTTTCTACCAACTTTTCAAGGATTGAAGTATTGCGACTAATAAACTGATTCAATCCTTCAGGTGCCATCTCCCGTTGCGATAGCTTTGCAAGATCAACAATGGTCTTGACCATCTCCTCAGCAAGTTTCATGTCTTTCATCTTCATGATCGCATGTACGAGCCGACTATTGGTATTCACAATAAGGGTTGGTTTAATCGGCATAGAATGATTCTGAAACGCCATGTGATCCCTTAAACGACGTTCCTCTTCTTTAAAGACCAAAAAAGCAGGCAAACTCTCTGAAGCCAAACTTTTTGCCTGCACCTCACCATCGATATGCTTGCGAAAAAAGTCTGCAATCTTTGCCCCCTCACTCCGCCCATCTGCATCTAGCAAATTGCGCTCTTTGGCAGGATCTAAAATCGCATCATGAATTCCAGCATCAATGCGTTTGAATTTAGCCTTTGTTTTATGCTCTAAAAATTGCAGCATCGCTTGATCAATCGGACTTGGCTGAATAAAGAGCAACTCGTGATCCTTGTAGAGGTCAACCATGTGACCACTCTCCTGAACCGAATAGTAGATCGTCTCCCCCTTTTGCCTTTCCATGTAATCTTCCGCAGTACACCACTCTCCACGACTTGTCTTCCAGATGAGAAATTCTTGAATCCGTTCATAAAACTTCTCATCTTGGAGAGCGCCAAACTTCACAATCAACTCGATGTCAGGCCAGCATTCCAAAAATTTCTCCCGTTCGCTACGGTATAGCACCAAAAGTTTGTCTGAAATCTTCTTCGAAATGTGAGCTCCCAGCTGTCTCACCGTGCTGTCAAGCTGGAGGGTGCTGCGGCTTACATTGAGAGGGATGTCAGGGCTGTCGATCACACCCCGCAAAATCGTTAGGTAATCAGGTAAGATGTCTTTGCAGTTATCTGAAACAAAGACCCGATTGCAATAAAGATGGATCGTTTCTTTTCTAACTTCGCTCTCACGCTTCAATCTTGGAAAGTAGAGAATGCCTTTCAAATGGAAAGGAAAATCGACATTCAGGTGGACCCAAAAAAGAGGCTCTTCATCCATCGGGAAGAGTTTTTTGTAAAAATCCACATACTCTTTGTCAGTCGTATCTGAAGAGGATTTCATCCAGAGCGGTTCTTGCTCATTGATACGTCTGTCATTGAGGTAAATCGGATAGGGGAGGAAGGCGCAATTGCGCTTTAAAATAGCAGAAATTTTCGCTTCGTTTAGATATTCATCTTCTCCATGCATCAAGTGGAGGATCACATCGGTGCCGCGCGACTTTTTCTTCCCCTCTTCGATTTGGTAGGTAGAAGAGCCATCACATTTCCAGTGAACAGCCTCACCCTCTGTCGATTTTGTTTCGATCTCCACGCTTTTGGCGACCATATAAGCAGAGTAAAAGCCGAGACCAAAATGGCCGATCACTTGATCTTCCTCTTTATCGCTCTGATATTTTTTGACAAAATCTTCAGCACCAGAAAAAGCGATCTGAGCGATGTATTTTTCTACCTCATCGGCAGTCATGCCAATGCCATTGTCAGAAAAGGTGAGCAGTTTTTTCTTGGCGTCGATTTTGACATCGATACAGAAGTCCTGATCGCCTTCTAGTTTTTTGCATTTGAGGATTGCATCACAAGAGTTTGAGACGAGTTCTCTGACAAAAATGTCTTTGTCGGAGTAGAGCCATTTTTTGATAATGGGCAAGATGTTTTCGCTATGTATTTTGAGTTGGGCTTCTTTCATGTCTAACATTTTGCAAAGTCGACTTTTTCTCTGCAACAACTCTTGTATGTCGATTAAAGTTTAAATTGCCCTTTAGACTCCCCAAAAGCCCCCCGATTGAATCCTAAGTCGGTTAATATTTTTTAATATTAATCGATTGAGAATCAATCAAGAGGGTGGCTTTGGTGCGTCTAAATTTGCAGTTTTCAACTGAATTGGCTATATGATTTGGTGAAAGACTTTCTCTAAGATGACACGAAGTTTTAGGAAAAAGCAGCTTTTTCTTTAGTCATACATCGTGTAGAATAGAGCGAAAGATGTTGCTACTCGCCCAATTTCTCCAAGGCATGACCGTTGTTCTTATAGCGATCATCGCTTTTGTTTTGATCGGACTCCTCCTCACAGCTGTCATTCTTTACACAAAGAATAAGCTCGTGCGCACCATCCCCTGCCAAATCAAAATCAATGACAATCATGATCTAACAAAAACGGTGCCCGGCGGCCAAACTCTACTCTCTGCCTTATGCAACGAAGGCATCCCTGTTCCTTCTCCTTGTGGAGGAAAAGCCACCTGTAAACAATGCCGCCTTCAAGTATTAGAAGGTGCTGGTGATGCACTAGAAACCGACAAAGGCACCTTCAGCAAAAAAGAAATCGATGAAGGGTGGCGTCTGTCCTGTCAATTTAAAGTCAAACATGATCTCAAAGTGCATGTCGAAGAACGCTACCTAAGCGTTAAAGAATGGAAAGCTACCGTAATTAGTAATCAAAATGTAGCCACTTTCATCAAAGAACTCGTTGTGGAATTGCCTAAAGCTGAAGAGATCCCTTATAAAGCGGGTGGCTATCTGCAATTCCACGTCCCACCTTTTAAAACGAGAACCGATGATTGGAAAAAAACGATGGCCCCTCAGTTTTTTGCCGATTGGGAGAAATTTGGGCTTTTTGGAAAAGAGATTGATTTTAGCCATTTAGGAGAGAATGAGGTGATCCGCGCCTATTCGATGGCCTCCTACCCTGCAGAAGGCAGAACTCTCAAATTCAATATTCGCATCGCAACTCCGCCTTTCATTAAAGGATTGATGGCTGATTTACCTTGGGGCATCTGCTCAAGCTACACTTTTGGATTGAAGCCTGGCGATCAGGTTCGGCTCTCAGGACCTTACGGCGAATCTTTTATGATCAATGATGACCGTCCTCTTATATTCTTAATCGGAGGTGCTGGAAGTTCATTTGGACGCAGCCATGTCCTCCATCTCTTCAATACCGAAAAAACAAAACGGGAAGTGGACTTCTGGTATGGCGCGCGCTCCCTGAAAGAAAATATCTACCAAGAAGAATATGAAGAGCTTGATCATCAGTATGAAAACTTCAGATACCATCTGGTTTTGTCTGAACCCCTCACTGAAGATTTAAAGATGGGCTGGCCCAAAGATGATCCCATCAAAACTAATTTCTTATTCCGCGCCTTTGAGCAAGGGCAGTTAAAGAAGATGGATAATCCCGAAGAAGCTCTCTACTACGTTTGTGGTCCACCTCTTCATAACAGCTCAGTGCTCAAGCTTTTAGATGACTATGGAGTCGCAAGAGAGAGCATTGTTCTTGATGATTTTGGTAGTTAAATCGATTAAGCGTCTCCTTCCAAATGATGACGTTTTCTATAAGAAACGGTATTTCACTGATTCAGCTATATAGCCGATCATTCGTCATAGCCCACAGCCTGAATGATGGTTGGTCATGGTATGGATCTCTAACCGAGCTGCCTTTACCTGCTTCTCCCGCTGCACTTCATTCCAGCCAAGCTCAGCTTGCATCACCTCAGCGACACTTTCAATCATCAAATCTGCCTGCACTGCATTTACAAAGGCTAGCCCTGTCCGCCGCGCTAGGACATCTACTACTGTCCGTGCATACTCCTCACGACACGCCCAGATCACCTGCGCTGTGAGTAGTTGATCCGAAAGTTTTACCATCTCAAAAGCGCGCATTCCATAACTCTGTATTAAACGGTCACAGGTTGTTAATTCTAAATCAGTCTCCTTTTTCAACTGATGAGCAGATCGTTCATCATAGCCCTCAGAGCCTATCAACTGCAAAAAGGGAGTTTGGCTGGTACCACCAAAAGCTCGATCTACAGCATCTTCTGCCACTTTCCTAAAGGTTGTCCATTGTCCACCCATCACAGAGATCAAGCCGGAGTCGGAAACCTCGATTTGATGGTCACGGCAGAGATTGGCTGTTTCGGAATCTTCGAGATCGGTGACTAAAGCTCTCTGACCTGTCCAAACAGCAGAGACCTCTTTAACCTCTTCTTCTAAATATTGGTTGAGATGTCTCAATAGATAAGCGACATCTTCCTCATAGGGTAAGGGATTTTCCACGACTTTAGCGGGATGATCAGTCGTGCCTACCATCGTCATCCCCTGCCATGGAAGAAAGAAGAGCACGCGTCCATCAGCTGTTTTAGGAATCAAAATACCGGCATCGGCAGGAACATATTTGGGATCGAGGACGATATGTGTGCCTGAAGAGGCACAGATGCGCGGAAGAAGCGCTCCATCCATCTCTCTGATACGATCTGCGAAAGGACCAGTGGCATTGATCACGACCTCTGCACGGACGCGGTGGCGCTCCCCATTGATTCTGTCTACCAATTCCACGCCACACACTTTTCCCTCTAGTTTGATCAGTCCAATAACTTCCATGTAGTTCAGAGCCACAGCACCTTTCTCAACGGCTGTTAAAACTACACTCATATTGAGGCGGCTGTCGTTGAACTGCCCATCGTAGTAAAGCATGCCGCCTTTCAACCCTTTCTTCTTGATATAGGGAAACTTTTCCCCTACTTTTTTGGCAGAGAGAAAACGGCTCTTTTCAATGTGAGCTTGTTTTGCAATCCAATCATAAAGTTTGAGACCAAACCAAACATAGGGGAGATCTTTCCAACTATAGATAGGGGTGACAATCGCGATAGGGCGGACCGCATAGGGAGCCATTTCAAAAAGAGTGCCTCGCTCATGAAGGGCCTCTGTGACGAGTCCAAATTCTTTGCGATTGCGCTTTTTGACTGCCTTTTCTAGATAGCGCACACCACCATGCACAAGTTTGGTGCTCTTAGAAGAAGTTTGTGAGCCGAAGTCACCACGGTCTACGATGAGAACAGAGTGGTCTCTCGAGATTGCATCGAGTGCAACACCAGCACCTGCTGCGCCTCCACCGATCACCACGAGATCAAAAGAATCGAGTTTGGCGATCTGTTCTTCACGCTGCGGTGCATGCCATGCGATTAGAATGACTCCTAGAAAAGGTAAAAATTTCATTTTCCGCTAGATGTTAGTGATGCTTGTCAATCGTGTCAACAGAAGCTTGGCAGCCTGGATACAGCTATTGACAGAGCAGTTGTGGCCGATATGATCAGGTTTGATGTAACCGAGAGGATATTGAGGAATCGCATTTTCGCAGTGATGGACCAAAATGCTGTCCGGATTCGAAAGCCCGATATAGCGTGAAACAGCATCAAGGGCTATCTCTCGACCACCCTCGTTTTCCAAAGTCATTACACAAATGCGTGTCTTGCCTATTTGTGTGGGAAAAACATTAGAATCAAAAGTCATCCCTAAAAAGGGTTTGCGTTCTTTCGAAGCTGCCAAAAATCCAAACCCGCTTTTGGGTAGCTTCTTTTTATGCCAGCCCAAACTCACAGTAGTGAGCGAAAGATAGGGGGGAGCTTCTTTCCATGGACAAGCGATGAGGCCCTCTTCAGAAGTCGATTTGTAGCGAATTTCCACACGCTTCGCAAGCGCCTGTGTCAACTCTTCCATCCCATTTTGAAAGCTATAAAGAGCGACTTTCGACCTTTTAGGAAGATGCAAAAGCCTTCCATATTTTTGGTCTCTTTCCCAAAGTGTAGGGAAGCAGTTTTTGACTGAGAGCTTTTCGCTATCTCCAGCATAGATTCCTTTCACAACTGGATCGCCAATATTTTCAACGAAACGCTGTCCAAAGTGGCGCCTGAAGAAGGTGGCGATGGTTTCATCTGAAGCTTGGCTTGGTTTAGTGAAAAGATCTTTCAGAAGTCCATTTTTCAGTAGCAAGAATAGTGAGAGAGGTTTGAGTTGATCTCCCACAAGCAAAAATCGCTTCTTTGCATCAGAAGAGCAGGGAATCGGTTTTAGGCCAAGCTCTCTTGCTAATTCTAATGTATCGGGATGGGGACGAAAGCCACGAGGGCCCAATTCAAACAGAAAGCCATCCTGCTCCACCGAACGAATCCAGCCACCTGCGCGGTCTGTTTTTTCATAGATGATCGGTTGATGATCGCGCAGATAGTAAGCTGCTGCTAATCCAGAAATGCCAGCACCAATGATTTTCATAGATTTTATATCGATTGGGAAAATTTGGGGGTTACAGTCTCTTTCAAATAGCCATCAAAATTCATCGCAATGTTGCGGATTAAAAGCTCACCATCAGGGGTCACCTCTACAAAATCGTTTGTTTCAACGACAAGATTTTCTACATCTTTCAATACAAAATCATATTTTCTTTGGAAGAGCCTTTCAAACTCTCGTTTGTCGATCCGGAAGTCAGACATCAACGTGTGAATCAACCACTTTCTTGCTTTATCTTCATCAGAGAGTTCTTTGCCGCGGTGTACAGGAAGTTGATGCTGATCCAGGGCGGCATAATATTCCTCAAGAGTTTTGAGATTTTGGGCATAGCAATCTTGAACAAAGCCAATGGCAGTCACTCCAAATCCGAGCTGATCATGAGCCAGTTTTGCAGAATAGCCTTGAAAATTGCGCTGTAGCCTTTTCTCTCGATAGCAAATGGCGATCTCATCATCTGCAAGGGCAAAGTGGTCCATCCCGATTGCGACATAGCCTGCAGCTACAAATGACGCCCTTGCCTCCTGATAGATTTGGAATTTTTCCTCGGTAGAGGGTAGCGTTTCATCTTTGATCGCCAATTGATGCTTTTTGAGCCACGGCACTTTGGCGTAGGAAAAGAGCGAAATGCGGTCAGGGCGCATTTCTAGAATGTGTTTGACGGTTGTCCGGAAGCTTTCGATTGTCTGGTAGGGTAGGCCATAGATTAGGTCGATATTGACGCTGTCAAAAGCAAGCTCGCGAGACCAAGCAAAGGTTTGGTTTGTCATCTCCAAGCTTTGCCGTCTTTTGACAGCCTCTTGGACTTGCCAGCTCGTGTCTTGGACGCCAAAGCTGACTCGATTGAATCCAAGCTCTTTGAGAAAGCGCAACTTGCGTCCTTTGTCTTCTAAGACCGTCCGCGGATCGATTTCAATGGCGATCTCTCCAGAAATGTCGAAGCGCTCTTCGATTTTCTGATAGAGTTTTTGAAAGAGGGGGATGGAGAGTTTGGTGGGAGTGCCACCACCAAAATGGAGCTGTGTCACCCTTCTTTCATCAAAATGGCTTGAGACGATTTCGATTTCCTGGATGAGGTAATCGACATAACGCTCTTCATTTTCTGCTTTTCTATTGAGGACTACCGAGCAGCCGCAATAAAGACACATCGTCTTGCAGAAGGGGATGTGGAAGTAGAGAGAGAGGGGGCCTGTGATGTTTCTGAGATGGCTGGCATAAATTTCGGGAGAAAGATCGCTCCACTCAGGGGCGGTCGGATAGCTGGTATAGCGGGGCGCTGGCTTTGACAGTTTCGATAAGAGTGCGGACATGATCTACCGGGATGTCTGGCAGCATGCCATGGCCTAGATTGAAGATGAAGCCACGGTCGCCTCTCATGCTTCTCAAAAGCGCCTCAGTGTGCTGCCTTATGGTTTCTTTAGAACCATAGAGAATCATGGGATCGAGATTTCCTTGCAAGGCAATTTTGGTGTGCTTTCTCAAAGTAGGTAGATCAAAAGTCCAATCGACTGAGAGAGCAGTGGGCTTGCATTCTAAAAGTTCTAATGCAGCTCCCTTGCAGAAAAGAATCACAGGTACATCGAGAGCTGCAACAATGCGAGCCAACGGTTCTTGCACATACTTTTTGAAGAAAGGGGGAGAAAGTGTCCGCGCCCAAGAATCGAAAATCTGGATGCAGTCAATACCAGCTGCTTCCTGTATTTTTAAATAACGGATCGTTTCTTCCAATACGCTCTTCCTCGCAGATCATGACCTTTTTGAAGTTCTCGATCATGTAACTAAGAATCGTAATTGGTCCTCCAGCAAAGCCGATGAGAGGCACTTCCAATTCTTGCTTGAGCTGTTTGATGGATTCTTGAATATGGCGATAAGCATTTTTTTGAAGATCGAAACCTTGAAAAGCGACTACAGGGCCTGGTTGAAAGTCATAAGGCACCCCTAATCCATCTAGCACAGTTAAAATATCTGAGAAGAGGATGGCGGCATCGACGCCTAAAATCTCAATGGGCTGCTTGGTAATCTCTACAATCAGTTTGGGATTGTGAAATAGGGAGAGGAGGGTGTGATTAGCGCGTATTTTTTGGTACTCAGGGAGGTAACGGCCAGCTTGCCGCATGAGCCAAATAGGGGGTCTTCCAGGATTATTACACTTGAGGGAGTTGAGAAACATGCTTTCAGCGTGCCATGGAGATCCCTATTTGATCAAGTATGACTTTTTTGGAGCTGAAGATTCAAGAGGAGTGTCATCGAGGTTTCAGCCGTGATTCCTCACCAAAAAATTAAATGTTTATAAAAGAGAGGAATAGGCAAAATATCTTGCCTATGCATATAGAGACACAAAATTTAGATCATCTCGGGCTGGTAGCAGGGATGTGTAATGAGATTGGGCTTGTTGAAGCGATTGACATCGAGTTTACATCTTGATTCAACAAGTTTCCATCTAGATGGAGAATATGACGGTCTGGTTGGTCAACAAGAAGGAGACATTCAGATACCGTTTACAATTATCTTAAGGAAAAATCATGAATATCCCACCCTTTAAATTGGAAGAATTTTGGAAGAGATACGAATTCACAACACCTTATTTGCTTTGCTGCTCAGATGCAGAAACCTGGGGATTCGAAGAGCTTATTTCTCTAGCCGATGCAGATTCGAAGAAGCTCTGGCAATCATTAACTTTAGGGTATACAGAGCCCCCAGGACATCCTGTTCTTCGTAAGGAAATAGCAGCTCTTTATTCTTCATTAAGCTCCGATGATATTTTTACGTTTGCTGGGGCTGAAGAGGGGATTTATTGTGCGATGCGCGTTTTAATTGAGTCAGGTGATCACGTAATTGTCGTCGATCCCTGTTACCAATCGCTTGTTACGCTACCCCAAACGTTTGGTGCCGAAGTCACTGCTATTCAGCTCAAATTTGAGAATCAGTGGCAGTTGGATTTAAGAGAGGTGCAAAAAGCTTTTCGATCTAATACAAAGCTGCTTGTTCTTAACTATCCACACAACCCTACTGGCACGATCTTGAAGAGAGAGGTTCAAGATGGACTCATTGAATTAGCCCGAAAGAATGGAGCCTATATTTTTTGTGATGAAGTCTATCGATTTCTGGAAGTAGATGAGGTATCGCGTCTTCCCTCAATAGTGGATGAATACGAAAGGGGCATTTCCTTGAATGTAATGACTAAATCTTTCGGTCTTGGGGGTCTTCGAATTGGTTGGCTCGCAACACGCGATAAGGATTTTTTAGGGGAGGTGGGTTCTTATAAGCTCTATACATCCATTTGCAATAGTGCTCCTAGTGAAATTCTGGCAATTATGGCTTTGCGAGCAAAGGAGCAGATTCTCCAACGTAATCGAGATATCATGATGAAGAACCTACAGATTCTTGATGGATTTATGAAACGAAATCACAAGCACCTTGCCTGGGTTCGGCCGCAAGGTGGTACTATGGCGGTTTTAAAGCTTTTACTTCCCATGTCTGTAGAAACTTTTGCTGAAGATTTAGTACGAACTCAAGGGGTTTTAATTATGCCTGGCTCTGTTTTTGATCTTCCAGGTCACTTTTTTAGAATTGGATTTGGCAAGAAGAATATGTTGGATATTTTGCAACGATTCGAGTCGTACTTGCAACAACAGGGGTAATACTATGTGTCATCTTATTGAAGAAGCTACACACACTCTTCAGGGAAAAATCCGGAATACTCCAGCTGAATACTCTGCTAAGCTGTCAAAACTGCTCGGACAGCCAGTCTATTTAAAACTCGAGTGTTTACAGGTCACTGGTTCATTCAAAGTGCGGGGAGGGTTTTTCTATCTATCGACTTTGGACGCAGCGGAGCGAAAACGAGGTGTGGCTGCCTGTTCTGCAGGTAACCATGGTCTTGGATTAGCATATGCAGGGAAGCAATTAGGAGTGTCTTGTACGGTCTTTGTTCCCAAAAGTGTTGATCAGGCCAAATATGAAAAGTTGGTTGAACTTGGGGCTCATGTTAAAAAATCAGAATTTAATGGATATGACGATACCTTGTCATGGGCTACTGAAGAGGCAAAGAAACTAAATATTCCTCTAATTTCTGTATTTGATGATGAGAAAATCATGGCAGCAAATGGCAGTACTCTCGCAGTTGAGGTGCTAAGCCAAGTGCCCGATGCGATACATTTTGTTTTGCCAATGGGGGGAGGTGGACTCTCAGCGGGTTTTGCATGGCATGTCAAAGATAAAAACCCTCATGCAAGAACTACAATTTGTCAACTAGAGGGGTGTCCAGCTCTTCAACGATCTCTTGAGCAGAATAAACCGATGACTTACATGCCTTCGATCGATACGCTCGCGGGAGGTCTTGAAGGCGGGCTTGGAGAGAAGTGTTTTGATATTTTAAAAACGCGGGTGGATGAGATTGCTCATATTAAAGAAGATGAACTCAAGGAAGCTTTTCGCTGGTTGCTGAAGAATCATCAATATCTGATTGAAACTTCGGCTGCTGTAGCTCTTGCTAGCTGCCTTTATGGTCATACGCGACCCAAAGGTCCTACGGTGATTATCTTAACAGGGCGCAATGTCAGCTATGCCACAATTCAACAAGTGTTAGGTGCCTCATCATGAAAATTCTTTCACGAAAACAAATCGAGCAGGCTCTATCGATCCCTAAAGTTCTGGAAGCGATTGAACAGGGTTTCATAGCTTATAGCCGAGGAAAGGCCGTGATACCGCCTGTAGGCTCACTTCATTTTGACTCTCCTCCTGGTGACTGCCATATCAAGTATGGATATGCAAAAAACGGGAAGTACTACGTCGTAAAGATTGCTTCTGGATTTTATGATAATCCTAAACAGGGACTGCCATCGAATAATGGACTTATGCTTTTATTCGACAAGCAAAATGGCAGCGCAGTCTGTGCTTTACTCGATGAAGGGTATTTGACAGACATACGTACAGCTGCCGCTGGTTACCTTGCAGCAAAATACTTAGCTCCAAAGACGGTTTCATCCGTTGGAATAGTGGGTACAGGGGCACAAGCGTATTATCAATTAAAGTTTCTTTCATTTGCTACCGAATGTCGTAGGGTAATGATCTGGGGACGTGATGTAGAGAAAGCAAGGAAAATTGCAAAGCATCCTGATCTAAGTGAATGGACATTTGAAATCGCTCATAATCTCGAGCAACTGTCAGCTGAATGTAATTTGATTGTAACGACGACAACCTCTTCTCATTCTCTTCTCTTCGCCGATCAAATAAGACCTGGTACACACATTACTGCCGTTGGTGCTGATGATGCAGGCAAACAGGAGATTGATGAGAAGATTTTTGTAAAAGCTGATAAAGTGATTGTGGATAGTCGTAGTCAATGCTCCGCATTTGGGGATGTTTCTCATGCTCTAAAAAGAGGGCTGATTAAGCCAGAAAAATTGGTTGAATTAGGAGAGGTATTAGTAAACCCTTCTGTAGGAAGAATCTCCGAGAACCAAATTACAGTGTGTGACTTGACTGGAATCGCGATTCAAGACTTGCAGATTGCTCAAAGTGTGTATGAGGCTTGCGATTGAGAATTGATTAGGACTAGTACATCGTTAAGATAAAATTTGCGGATAAAGCCTATGCAGCTTTATCCGTGCATCTTCTGTTCTAAACTGCCAGCGAGCAACTACTTTTGTCTCATTCCTTGCTTTAGTCCAGGCCTCAACCTCGTTTGCCATGTCAGCCCTTTCTCCTATTCGTCGATCTGACTCTAAAAGAGAAAAACCTCCAGTGGGAATCGCTGTCGAGGTTTATACTCATTGCAAGAATTCAATCCACAAAAGAGAGTGAAGAGAGAGCTCAATTTGCAGCTGCCGCCTTGAGGGTGTCTAAACCTAATGTAACAAGTGTCTTTCGTGGGATCAGCGCGTCAAAATGTCTGCCCCTCTTGATGACAAGAAAGTTGCCAGGTGTATCCCCCAAAATGCCATGTGTACGGCTTACGGATGCATAATCCGGGTCCTCTGGTGTATAGCACACCCCGCCGTCGAACATGTGAGTCAGTGTTGTAACTTCAGCCTCAATTGGATAAGTTTCCATTTGTTCGATAGCAGGATTGTTTGTTACCCCTGCTGCAACTCTACGGAAGTACTGAATCAGTCTGTTGAATTTTTCCTGGTTACAAAGGAAGGCAATCAGCGAATTTTTGTCTTTGATGCCATTTATAATCTCCAGGACTGCTTTATGGTTGCCTGGATCTACAAACTTCTTGCATTTCTCTTTGAGTTTTGTTTTTACTTTTTCAAAGCTCTTTGTTGCCACCATATGATGTAAAAGTCCTACAATGAGTGCTATATAAAAGCAATCACCTATGGCTTCCACTACTAGGTATCGATAGTTCGGATTTAGGAAAACGAGTTGGTCCTGATTTTGATGTCTCTTTGGAATCCTTTGATAGACACTTCCGAAATCACGCGGAGCGGCTACCATCGGGGGTGGTTTTTTGCCATCAAATAGTCCCACCTGGGTTCGGTATTGTGAAGGAGCGCTTGACGCTGTATGATTAGCTTGTAGCCCAGATGGCGCTTCGCCGCCACCTTCAATCTCTACCGAAGGTTTGGTTTTGGGTGGCTCTTCCGGCTTGGGGGTCTCTAAACCTAATATACCAAGTATCTCTTGCGGAATCAGCACGTCAAAATGTTCTTTCGCCCTCTGGATTACAAGAAATTTGCCACGATGATTTTTAAATACGCCGTGGCACTCCTGTACATAGGGATAAGTTGGGTGCTCTGGCGTAATGCACACTCCGCCACCGAAGAGTTTATTAAGTTCTTCAACTTCTGGCTGCTCTCCATAGCGCGCCATCCGTTTAATCTCAGGTACTCCTAGTCTAGCTGCTACAACTATACGGAAGTACTGAATCACTTCATTGAATTCTGCCTCATTAAGAAGGAAAGCAATAAGAGAATTTGTGTCTTTGATTTTACGGATAATAGCAAGCGCGCTATCGTGCTGATCTTTAGTAACATGCTGTCGGCATTCCGTATCGAGCATGTTTTCTGTCTTGACAAATCTGTTTTTTGCCACCATATGGAAGCAATGTCCTGCAAAGGCTGCTATATACAAGCAATCACCCTGGGCTTTTACTCCTACGTATCGATATGTCGCATCTAGTACAGCGAGTTGTGTCGGATCTTGTTGATTTTCGCCTCGAATCGTTTCATAGACACCTCGGAAATCACGCGGAGCAGCTACCATCTGGGGTGATTTTTTGCCATCAAATGGTCCCACCTGGGTTCGGTATTCTGCAGCAGAGATCGCCGGTGCAAGCTCGTCTTCCATAGAAGCTGCAATCACAGCTTGGAGTCGAGGATCATCGTCGTTGTCAATACTTCCAACAGAAGAGAGAGGTGAGGGAGGAAGTGGAGTTCTTGGAACTGTTGATGACGCTCGAGAAGAATTACTCGACGCGCTATGATTAGCTGGTAGCCCAGGCCGCTGTTGGCCGCCACCTTCTGCCCCCATATCTACCGAAGGTTTTTTTGTCTTAATCGAATCTTTAATTTGAAGTGGCTCTTCTTTCGCTTTCTTGCAGCAGTTGACGAAGACAAGAGTTAAGAGGGCTAAACCTGCAAGAGCAACCCCGGGCGCAAAGAAGTAGACGCCATTGGTATGGAAATAGCGGGCAGCCATCTGAGCCAAGATTGCCAGAGCCAAACCCGCAATAACAGAGATCACCCCAGCCACATTAGCGACGGTTTGCCCCTTATCTGATAGTGAGATACAGCCTGGTATATTAGTCATAGACTCCGATTATACCATAAATTCATTAAAAAATCATTAAAAATTTATTTGGAATTTATTTGGATGATTGTAATTGCTTTCGAAGTATCATCTGCCAAGACGATTGTACCACCATCGGCTGAGACAGCTGCCATGGTAAAACAGCTATCGGGATTTTCCAACGTAACCGTTATGGGGGGCCGGTTACTCCAAATCATCGCACAGTCGCCGCAAATGGTAACTACAGTGGAACCATTTCCAGATATAAATATTTGGTTAGCACCAGGATGGTCAACTATTCGTGCGTTTTTTCCACAAATTTCGACTCCTTCATCAGTGATTTTCGCATAGTCCATGCCCTCTGAAAGAGCTACTTCTAATCCCTCAAGAGGCTCTGTTGCTTCGTTTGTCCAGAAGCGCGTTGAGTTGCTTATGTCTCTTGCAAATAGGCGACTACCCTCATCAGACAGAGCGATCGAAATAATCTCTCCATTCATTTGCCATTTAGACGAGCGCCGCTGTTCTGGAATATTCATCAGATGAATATCACCTGATGCTGTTCCAAGAGCGAGGTCAGCACCTGATGGGGTGAGAGTGGCAGCCGTAATGGCTGACCTTAACGTGAAGTGCGAATGTAGAATATACATACCGTCTTGCAACCTATAAAGGGAACAAGAGCCATTTTTTTGGCCAACAACGACAAGAGCGCTATCTTCAGAAATAGCAACGGCTTGTACCCAAGATTCCGCATCAATGGTTTGATGTCTTTCTCCTGTCCACACGATGCATCTGCGTTGCAAGCAAGAGGTCACAAGCCTTCCATTATTGGCAATAGCCATACTATGTACGGGATGTCCAAGTACGAATGTAGCACGGTTTTCCCCATTAAAATGTACGACACGTCTGTCATCGAAAAAGCCCACAGCTAGGTGTTGGCCGTTCGGAGAGAAAATGATCATTTCCGGGATGGCTGGCAAATTTCTCTGCTTTGGCACAGGATTTGGTGATGTTGTAAAATGGGTTGGGGTCATTGTTGGTGCAGTCAACGTGGGTCTCCTATACTGTATTAAATGTTCATGGGAAAGTTTTGACGCAAAGCGTCTACAATCGCTTTCTCAACCTCTTGAGGATCATTCGAAAGCCGCACCAAGATCTTCTTGGTAATCTTTTGCTGCCCATGTGTCTGCTCAGCCTCTAACAGCATTTTTGTCAGTTTGAGTTTTGTAAAGGCGTTTTGCTGGGCAAAGATGCGCAAGCGAGTCAACATCCCGAGATAATCTGCTTGGTCAGGAAGTGGTCCAAAACGGTCTTCCACCTCGCCCATCAGCGCATCGACATCTTCACAAGTTTCCGCATCTCCCAATCTTTGGTAGAGATCCATCCGTAGATTGATATCATCCACATAGTTGTTCGGGAAGCGTGCATCAAAAGGAAATTCGATCTTGCATTCCTCTGTGAGAAAGGGCTCTTTCTTGGCTTGCAACCGTTTGATCGTCCGCTTCAGCAGGCGGCAGTAGAGATGAAAACCGACAGCCTCCACATGGCCCGACTGCTCAGTCCCCAAAATATTGCCAGCACCACGAATTTCCAAATCTTGCATCGCAATCTTCATGCCCCCTCCATGACCACTCGCTTGCGTAAGAGCAGAAAGTCTCTTCCGTGCAATCGGGTTCAAGTCATGGGGATTATTCACTAAAAAGTAGCAGTAGGCTTTTCGATTCCAACGCCCTACCCGTCCTCTCATCTGGTAGAGCTCCGCCAAACCAAAACGATCAGCTCTATCGATCAGGATAGTATTAGCGTTGGGACTATCGATGCCATTTTCCACAATCGAAGTGGCAACCAGGATCTCTACCTCCCCCGATTTGAATTGATGGAAGATTGTGTCGAGATCTTTGGCATCCATCTGCCCATGGGCCACAGCTATCCTTGGATGGGGGAGTAGTTTTTTAATGCGGTCAGCAAAGCCATAAATCGTCTCCACTCTATTGTGGATGCAGAAAGCTTGTCCGTTGCGAGAAAGCTCGCGTAGCAATGCTGTCTTTAAGATTTCATCGGTGGACTGCGCAATCACCGAATGAATCGGCAGGCGGTCTTCAGGCGGTGTGTTGATCACTGAGAGATCCCGCGCGCCCACAAGCGACATATAGAGCGTTCGAGGAATCGGTGTGGCGGAGAGCGTCAAACAATCCACATTTTGACGTGCTTTCTTGAGATGTTCCTTAGCACGCACCCCAAAGCGCTGCTCTTCATCAATGATCACAAGACCTAGATTATGAAAAATCACATCCTGGCTGACAATACGGTGTGTTCCGACAATAATGTCGAGATCGCCTCTTGCCAGCGCTGCTAAAGTTTCTTCCTGCTCCTTCGGTTTCCGGAAGCGGGAGAGCACTCCAACACGCACAGGAAAATTAGCCATCCGCTCAGAGAAGGTGTCGTAATGCTGCATCGCAAGCACCGTTGTGGGAACCAAAACGGCCACCTGTTTGCCGCCATCGACCACTGTCCGAAAAGCCGCTCGCATCGCCACTTCCGTCTTGCCATAACCCACATCACCACAGATCAATCTTTCCATCGTTTTGGTAGAGCTCATATCATCATAGATGTTTTGAATAGCAAGTAGTTGATCGGCAGTCTCAATATAGGGAAATTCGTGACCAAATTGCTCCACAAGTTCGCTTGTAGGTCCATAGCTGACTCCCTCCTTGATCGCCCGCTCCGCTTGCATCTGCAGCAACTCTTCGGCATAGCCCACGATGGCCATTTCGGTCTTCGCTCGCGCCTTTTTCCATTTTGAACTGCCGATCTGGTGGAGTTGGGGCTTCTCTTCGCCGACGCCAATGTATTTCGAGACAAGGTTAGCCTGTTCCATCGGGATGTAGAGTTTGGCTCCCTCTGCATATTCGAGCAGCATGAACTCTGTCTCAACACCCAAATGATTGGGCCTTTTCTCAATGCCTAAAAAGCGACCGATACCATTATTGAGGTGGACAACCGCTTCCCCCGGCGTCAGAGTATTCATCTCATGGGGCAGTGTGTGGTAGTGGCTTCTCTGCTTCTGGCGACGCACCCGGTGTCGGCCTGTCAACTCTGTCATCGGAATCAGAGCAAAGGGCGGATGCTCAATATAGAAACCAGAAGAGAGGTAGCCCCTTGCAATTTTGGCATCGGGGACAGCCTTTCTAATGATATTTTCTT